>NZ_LFZV01000001.1:3067262-3273389 GCF_001183965.1 Bacillus sp. FJAT-27916 | reverse complement strand
AACGCAACGCAGAAAAAGGCTTTGGATTTATCGAACGTGAAGGCGGAGAAGACGTATTCGTACATTTCTCAGCAATCCAAGGCGAAGGTTTCAAATCTTTAGACGAAGGTCAAAGTTTTTGACGTAGAACAAGGCCAACGCGGCCCACAAGCTACAAACGTTCAAAAAGCTTAATAACAGCTAAGAAAAGACCCTGCCGGTGCAGGGTCTTTTTTTATACTCATCTCTACAATTAAAAAAGTCCTATTCAATTATTGAATAGGACTTGTGCAACAAACGTATGAAACTTGTAATAGCAAATGGTAAGTTAAGTATAGCACAACGCTTGTATTATCCCTAATTTGGAACCTGTTTAGAAACAAATTTCTCCTATTATAGACAGCTTGTTGAATCTTTCGGTAATGGGAAGAGAATAGTGAAGGAATAAAGGAGGGTGCCTATGAGAACTGAACAAGAGATGATGGACCTAATTTTAGCAACCGCTAAGCAGGATGAACGCATTCGAGCTGTCTATATGAATGGCTCACGGACAAATCCGAATGTGCCCAAGGATTTGTTTCAAGATTATGATGTGGTGTATGTGGTGGAGGAGATAAAGCCTTTCATTCAGAGGCGGGAATGGCTTACTGCATTCGGGGGTCTTTTGATGATGCAGGAGCCTGATAAGAACGACGGGGTGACTGCGCATGAGGGAGAGAGTTTGGAATCCTATATGTTCTTGATGCTCTTTAACGATGGGAATCGAATCGATCTTCGACTTCAAACGAAAGAGTGCATGCAGAGAGAATACGGTCTAGATAAGCTTACATGCCCTTTATTGGATAAGGATGGTCTGCTCCCCGCTATTCCTGCGCCAACGGATTGTGACTACCATGTCGTAAAGCCGTCGGAGGAGGAATATAATCGGTATACGAATGATTTTTGGTGGTGCTCGCAAAACGTGGCCAAAGGGATATGGCGTGATGAGCTTCCATATGCCAAGCACATGTTTGAACAGACGATGAGGGTACCGCTAGAATTAATGATTTCCTGGTGGATAGGCATTCAGCATGATTTTCACATTTCTACTGGAAAGCTGGGCAAGTATGTTAAGAATCATCTTCCTAAAGCTTATTGGGAGATGTATGAAGGGACGTATTCTGATTCGGATTATTCAAATATGTGGGAGGCTGTCTTTACCACATGTGAATTGTTTAGAATATTAGCACGGGATGTCGCTGACCATTTTGATTTTACCTATCCATTGGAAGATGATCAGAATATGATGCACTACCTCCAGCGCGTTCGGAACCTGCCTGCTGATGCGGTAGAACTTTTCCCCCATAATAGGTAGTAAGGCTTCCGCCTAAGGGAAGGAAGTGAATAGGGAAGATTGTTAGGAAATTAACTGCCCGATAAACCATGATATGGTTCAACTAATCATCTGTGTGGGTGAGGCTCAACTGATTGAAGTATCACTTTACGGAAGGTATTCTTCTAAACCATAGCGAATAAAGTTATGAAATGATGATTTCGAAAGGCGGCAGAGTATGAAATATGATATGGAACCCTTTCATTAACTAATTTCATTATCGGCTCGGCCTCCTCCGTCTATTTAAGGTGTACTTATCCTAAAAATGAGGAGGAGACAATATGGAAGAAGGAAGATTTATCGAAATTCGCGGTAAACAGTTGTACGTTGAGATCAGTGGCGAGAGGCAGAAGAACGTCATCTTGTATTTGCATGGCGGACCGGGTGAGGGGTGCTTTGATTTCACCTATCATCAACTAGAGAGATTCGGGAATGATTTCTGTGTCGTTGCTTTTGACCAAAGGGGAACATTGAGATCAGAGGAGATAGACGTACATGAACCATTCGGGCTTGATGATTTAATCGAAGATTGTGAAGGCCTCCGTTGTTTTTTCGGAATAGATAAATGGTCCGTCATCGGGCATTCATTTGGAGGCTACCTTGCCTTGCTGTATGCCTCACGGTATCCCGACTCGATAGAGAAGGTAGTCTTCGAGGGGCCGACCTTTGATTTTCGGCTTACGGCGAAGTCGCTGCTGAAGAAAACAGCTGGACTTTGTGCAGAATATGAGTTATTTGATGTTCAGGAGCGTTGCTTGTCTTTGATACGAAATTCATCTATCCGAACGAGAGAGCTTGTAGAAGGATATATGGAGGAGCGGGAGTATCTCGGTGATAATCGAATGCGTGTATACACATATAATTTTGCTGATCTGGCAGATACGAGCGTGTATACTGATGCTGAATGGGACTTATTCTATGAACGGTCTGAGGTTCATTATAACCGATTAAGGGATGAGGGAAGGATATTTAAAAACGTGCTGCCATTATTAAAAGAATTAAGCATGCCTTGTTTATTGATTATGGGAGAGCATGATGCTGTGCCTTGTCCGATTCAAATGGATGCTTTCCAAATGGATGTGAGGCTTGGTGAGACGTATATTGTAAGAGAATGCGGACATACGCCTCATTATGAAACGGCAGATGAATTTTACAAGGTGGTCTGTGGTTTTTTGAAGGGGGAGAGGAAGGATGAATAAGTTTGCGAAGCTATCCTTGCTAATGGTCGGCTTTAATGCGGTTTAAGCCTTTTTTCTACGCCCAAAAAATGCGGGTCCCTTTTTATTGGGGTTCACCGTCCTTTCATTGATGGGGGTTATTTTTGCCTGCCTTCCGAAGAAGTGGTACACCATTCTGGGAGGGATTTTGCTGAATGGTGCTGCGTGGGTGCTCTTTGGTCTTTTGGTGCTAGGAATGGGTATGGGGGAACGGTAATTAAGGATGAAGAAGCTGCCTTGCTGGCGGCTTTTTTTTATTTTTGATACTTATTTCGAATATATAGCTGCCATTTTCATCTTCCCGTTGAATAAATTTCTTTCATTCTTCAAAGGTTAGACAATGGAGGTGAAGAATCTTGAACGATAATCAAGGCCAATCGAAGAATAAATATCGGGTACGTAATCAGGAAACGACTTCAAAGAATGGTGATTCTCCTTTGAAGCATATCCCAACAGTAAACAGCCGTCATGGTTCCAATGTTAATACGAATGAAGAATAGAAAACAGTTGGATGTAAATAATCTTTGCCCTAATGAAGGAGAAGCAAAATGACAGGATATAGCAGGAATCAGATCCAAGCAAAAATGGAGCAAATTTTTTCTCAAACGTGCGGTGCATTTGAGAATTGTACGGAAGCCAATATTGAACGTTTCTTATCCAAGTGTTATGAGGAAAGTATCGATCCGCAATATTGCTTAAGCTGGGTATCTGAGCATAACGCAAGAATCCCTGATTGGGATCATTTGTCCAGTATTTCGCAGGAATGGGTTAATGAGCATACCTCATCTGGCTCCGCATTCACAGCATTCAATGATATGGATTAGGGAGACTGTTCATAAAAAGCTGTCCTTTGGGCAGCTTTTTCCCTATTAGCAAAGGGTTAAAATAGTTCATTCTGAATACAGCAGTCGATGAAAAAATCACCGGCTGCTGTTTTGGATGACCTGTTTGAGGAAGCTGACGAGGCACTCAAGCTTGTCTAAATCAATTCGTTCATCCGTATCGTTTTCTGTGTGGAGAACAGACCCCATTAGACTGAAAATCTCAGAGGAGGTGATGGCGATTGCCGGAACTCCTGCTATAGAGAATAGGGTATGGTCGCCTTGCGGCCAAGGGTCAATTTGTTCTAATTTATACGCGACCGCCGCTTGCGCCACCATTTCCTCTAAATCTTCGGGGCACTCATAAAATGAGTAGGAGATTAAACTGTCCTGCAGACCAGCCCCGTCCACATTAATCGCATATTTGTATGAAGCGGGGGCAGCTAGATAGGACCCGCGATAGACCATTTCACCAATGTTTGAGTAATGATCTTCCCCGTTAAAAAGGACAAATTCGATTTGGTAAGGCAATTCACTTCCTTCTAGTGCGGCTGCAAGTCCTAATAAAACGGCCACACCTGATGCGTTATCGAGCGCTCCAGGAGTTTGGGGCGCTGTATCGATATGGGCGGAGAGGGCGATTTTTTCTGGTCCTTCTCCATAAGTGGCGATGACATTGGCAGCCTTGGTGTTTATGCGAGCTGTGCGAAGAATCAGGTTCGCTGTTTTACCCGTGAGCAGGGCAGGAAGGCAGGACCTTGGTAGAATGGCGCATGGAATGTTAAAATCCCCGTCTTCAATCATTGGGACAAGCTCGCTTGCATCAAGGCTGATGGTCAGCACGGCACATGGGTTCCCGTTTTCCAGCAAGGCGATTATTTCCTGATGCTTTTCAGGATTCCAAAACATAAAACCTTTAGGCATGAGCGGTTCTATGCAGAGCTCTCCATATAGGACGACAATTTTGCCTTTGAGATCAGCCTGGCGTAATTGATCGATTGACTGGATGCAGACCAGCTCAGCCTCCGTCTCACAAGGAAGCGTGTATGGAGCAGGAGTGATAGGGATGCTCTCTCCGTCAACATACAGTCTGCCTCCATCATTATGCCAATCGATACAGTCGAATTCTTGGCGCTCCACTGACAGTCCGCATGCCTTTAATTCTGAACACGCATATTTCACTGCGGCCTCATTGGCTGCCGATCCTGTCGGGCGAGGGCCGATATCCTTACAAAGCTTGTTTAGGTGCCGTTTAATCTTCTCCCTCTGACTCATCTTGTTTCCCTCCTGACTTATTTATTCAAGGAGCCATCTGTGTGTATGATAGGCTCTTGCATAACCCCACAAAATTCTTTTCCCTAAATGGCGCGTTTATAAATACACATTTGCGTCTATTAAGAATTGTTCCATGTTTATAGGATTTTTTCATTTGAAAAGTCTATCTTCAACTTGTTCATTCTTCATGTTGTGGTCACATTCCTTTTTTATTTTTTGTATACATGAGTGCTGCTAAATATGTCTGTATTGGGCGGGGGATTCCAGTGGTCCAAAATCTTGAAAAGAAATTCATATTCTGTATAATATAATCATTGTATTATATAAGTGATTGATTATATATAAGAGAGGGGGAAGGGGATGAATCAATCTGAAGAAATGGCACAGCTGCTAAAAGCCGTAAGTGATTCAAACCGGTTGAAGCTATTGGCCTGTCTAAAGCATGGAGAAGTATGTGTCTGTGATTTCGTTGACATCTTGAATATTTCTCAGCCTGCTGTCAGTCAGCAGTTGAAGAAACTGAAGGATGCCGGAATCATCCTCGAACGGAAGAAGGGAACATGGAAGCATTTTCGCTTGAATGAGAAACAGAAGCCATACATACAGGCAATCATTGATGAGCTTAAGCCAATTGATGTGAATAGCTGCCAGAGTGAATGCTAAGGAAGTGAGGAGATAAAAGTGAAAGAAAAAAGTGTAACCAAAAGGCTGAGCTTCTTGGATCGGTACTTAACCTTGTGGATATTTGCGGCAATGGCACTTGGAGTGTTAATGGCGGTCTGGTTACCAGATTTTAAAGATACATTAGATACGTTTTCAGTTGGAACGACCTCGATTCCAATCGCTATCGGGCTGATTTTGATGATGTACGCCCCGTTGGCAAAGGTCCGTTATGAAGAGATGTGGCGAGTGTTTAAGGATTGGAAGGTCCTGCTGCTTTCCTTGTTCCAAAACTGGCTCCTCGGTCCTGTTCTGATGTTTTTCCTGGCTATTATATTTTTACATGATTATCCGGAGTATATGGCAGGATTAATCATGATTGGTCTTGCTCGCTGTATCGCGATGGTCATCGTGTGGAATGATTTGGCGCGCGGTGACCGGGAATATGTCGCAGGGCTTGTAGCCTTTAACTCGGTATTCCAAATTGTGTTTTATTCCGTATTTGCCTATTTCTTCTTAAACGTCCTGCCGGGTGTGTTTGGCATGGAGAACCTAACAGTGGTGATTTCCATTTGGGAAATCGCCAAGAGTGTTCTCATCTATTTAGGAATACCATTTGCGGCAGGGATGCTGACGCGTTACTTAGGGTTAAAGCTAAAGGGAGAGAAATGGTATCAGGAAGCATTCCTGCCGAAGATTTCTCCGCTTACCCTGGTTGCGCTGCTCTTTACGATTATCATGATGTTCTCCTTAAAGGGGGATAAGATCGTTGAGCTGCCTATGGATGCGCTTCGAATTGCCGTTCCATTATTGATTTATTTCTTGATTATGTTTGCGGTGTCTTTCTTTGCATCGAAAAAGGCTGGAGCCAGCTATCCGGTTACGGCGTCATTGTCCTTTACAGCAGCAAGCAATAATTTTGAGCTGGCGATTGCGGTGGCTGTTGCCGTGTTTGGTATTAATAGCGGGGTGGCCTTTGCGGCGGTCATCGGTCCGCTCGTTGAAGTACCGGTATTAATTGCCCTGGTGAATGTTGCCTTGCGCTGGCAGAAGAAATATTTTTGAGATGAAGCATCATTAGATAACTAGGAGGAAGTAATAGATGAAAAAGAAAAAAACGATTTATTTTTTATGTACCGGCAATTCATGCCGCAGTCAAATGGCAGATGGCTGGGCGAAGAAGCTCTTGCCTGAGTGGGAAGTGAAAAGCGCAGGACTTGAAGCGCATGGACTGAATCCGAATGCTGTCAAGGCGATGAAGGAAGTGGGGATTGATATTTCCACAAATACTTCTGATGTCATTGATCCGGAAATCTTAAACCATGCTGAGCTCGTTGTAACATTATGCGGGCACGCAGATGAGCACTGCCCAGTAACACCGCCCAATGTGAAGCGGGTTCATTGGGGATTTGATGACCCGGCGAAGGCAGAAGGTACAGAAGAGGAAAAATGGGCCTTCTTCCAGCGTGTGCGTGATGAGATTGGAGCAAGAATCAGTGAGTTCGCTAAAACAGGTGAATGATTGGAGACCAGGCGGCCAGGGAGATTTCTCTCTTGCCGCCTCTTTATTTAAATTGGATTTATGGATACTCGAACTCTGTTGCAACTTTTCTTTAATGGAGGAAGGCCGGCCAAGCGCCCTGATGCCTGAATAAAATACCAATCGTTATCTGAACACCGACTAATAAAGGATAAGACTACCCAAAGAACTAGCAATCCAAGCTTTCGATTTACTTCATATATAAGAATCATTCGTTATAGCTTAAAAGAAATATGGTTTTTTGAAGGGAAAGAACGGAATCAAGGAGAAAGAGTAATAGAAGGAGGAATGGAGTGGTGAACCAATCTTTCATCATAATAGCCATTATCTTGTTTATACTCGCATATCTCATAGGGGTGAAAAAGCAAACTTGGCTCTTATCAGGCTTTACCTTTATTCAGCAAAAGTCTTCAACTTAGATAAGCGCGAGATGAATGCAAACACCCGCTGAATAAAGGTGAAGTCTCCGGCGGATGGCAGAAAAGTTGAAAGGAAGGTTTTCGGGCGGGGCCCGAACAACTTTTCGCCGCAATAACTCCGAGGTGTTATTGCGGCGAAAAGCTCGCAGGATTGGTTGGCTTTTACAATCTCATCATGGGCATGGTCATGATTGGAGGGGCCCTCATTAATCACCCGTATGCACAAGCATTGATTCCTGTTTTGATTATTGGATATGTTGTTCTGATTGCTTATGTGAATACAAGAATGATTGATTAACAAATATGTATGTAGAAGGTGAAGGGATGAAGAAGGCGCTTCTTGTTATTGATGTGCAAAATGGAATGTTCCAGGAAGGAGAGGCTGTATACAGAGGAGATGAACTATTAGCGGGGTTAAAAGAAATCATCAATCAAGCGCGAGTGAATCAAATGCCGGTTCTCTATATCCAGCATAATGAGCCTGATGGCAGGCCATTGGCGACCGGTACTAAGGAATGGGAGATACACCCTGCTATCACTCCTGAAAGGGGGGATCCTGTCATTCAAAAGGCAACGCCGGATTCATTTTACAATACAACATTGGAAGCGGAATTGAAAAAGAAAGGAATTGAGCATGTCATCATCACAGGCATTCAAACGGATGTATGTGTGGATACGACCTGCAGAAGAGCGTATAGCATGGGCTATAAGGTGACGCTGCTATCTGACGCACACAGCACATGGGCCTCTGAGGAGCTGACAGCTCAAGAAATCATCAATCATCACAATCGGGTTCTGCGCTGGTTTGCGGATGTCTGCAAGAGCGATGAGTTTGAATATGCATAAAAAGCAGGATGAAAAATCACTTTGGTTTTCCTCCTGCTTTTTATCGTGTTTGTTCCAAGCTGAAATCAGCTGATTGCATCAATAAATCTGATTTTCAACCAAAATCATTCCTAGTTAGTCTTTTATTGTTTGTCATAGAATCGAGAGCGACATTTTTTGAAAGATATCATATCCTTTTATTCATTTATGGGCGAACGGATGATTTGAAGGGCGAAAAATGACAGGTACGAGAGCAGTCTAAGAAGTGTGAGCGAGAAAAATCCTGTAAGGGCGCTTTCCTGGAGTTATGGGCGGAAAAATTAGCACCCTGATATGCAAGAACCAAGTTCAGCATAAATAAATGGCTCAATTGCAAAAAGCTGATTCAATGGCCCTCCTAAGCGGGCATTGAATCAGCTTTTCTTCGTTTATACATGAAGACGGGGAATTCCCATCCTTTCACTTCATTACATTGCAGTCAAACCGCCATCTATGACGAACTCAGATCCTGTAGAGTAAGAGGATTCATCAGATGCTAAGTATACAACTAAGTTAGAAACCTCTTCTGGTTTAGCGACGCGTTTGAGCGGGATATGTTTAGAGAAGGCTTCTACAGCTGCTTTTGTATCCTCCTGTACTACCATTGGGGTCGCGATGACACCAGGGTGGACAGAGTTCACACGTATGCCGTAATTGGCGCATTCTACAGCTGCTGCTTTCGTCATACCGCGCACAGCGAATTTCGTATCTGTGTAGCCAATTGCTCCTGCCACTAGGCCATTCATAGATGAGATATTGACGATAGAGCCGCCTCCTGCTTTTTGCATGGCAGGAATAACTGTTTTCATGCCTAGGAAGACAGAAAGCTGGTTAATATCGACGATGCGGCGGTATTCTTCCTCTGTTGTTTGCAGGATGGATTTCGCCATCGTGATACCTGCATTGTTGACTAATACATCGACTCTCCCAAATGCTTTCTCAGCTTCAATGACAACCCTTTCCCAATCTTCAGTACTTGTTACATTTTGACTGACAAATAAAGCGTTTTCTCCTAATTCTGCAGAAAGTGCCTCGCCTTTTTCTTTATTTAAGTCTGTAAGAACGACCTTTGCACCTTCTTCAATGAATTTGCGTGCATGTGAAGCGCCCATGCCTTGAGCAGCACCAGTAATAATTGCAACTTTACCTTCTAATCGAGCCATGAATATATCCCCCTTAATTTTCCTTATATAATTTTGGTAAAATTAATTTACATCTGTAAATTAACAGAAAAAGTGGATGTTTGTCCAATAATAGGATTGATGTCATAATAAATGTGACAAAATAATGATAATTTCTAGTTAATAAGGAGGGAGAATATGGCTGGCAATGAAGATCGCCGAGCAGTGCGGACGAAGAAGAAGCTAAAGAAGGCGTTGTTGACCTTACTTGAAGAAAAGGATTTACTCGATTTGACGATTACGGAGGTCGCCCAGTTTGCCGGCTGTAATCGAGTAACCTTTTACTCGCATTATAAGGATTTACAGTCGTTATTATCGGCTATTGTGGATGAGTATTTAGATGGTCTTGTCGCGAACTTTCGAAGAAGCTTTCAAAATCGAAAAAGCATCACAGCGAACGATGTAAGCAGACAGGTGCCAATCTTCGAATATATTTATGAGAATCAATTTGTTTTCTCCTTGATTTTGAAAGGAGAGGTACTGCCAGGTTCCCAGAATCAGTTTTGTGAGAGTCTGGTGAAGGTTTCTGGATCGGAGCTGGAGCTGAAGGATAAAACTGCAGTAGAAATCCCGGTGTTAAATTATTTTTCAACTTATGGCAGTCTTGGCTTCTTTCTTTACTGGGCTATGACTGATTTCAAGGATTCTCCTGAGGTTATGGCACAGAAATTAGCCTATCTTCAAGGGAAAATGTTCGTAGAAGCCACGGTCCGCGACAAATAAAAGGCACCAGCTTAAACAGCTGTTGCCCATTGTTATTAGCGGTACACCTTCATTGGCAAATAGGTTAAGGATTGCCCAGTGGCAGAGGGGGTTAAATGGCCCTCAAGATCAAATCCAGCTACAGGCTCAATCTGTGAAAATCTGTGGAGGAAGGCTTCTAAGATGACTTTCATTTCCAAACGGGCAAGAGGGGTGTCTAAGCAAAAGTGGGGACCATTCCTGACTGTCAGGTGCTTTCGGTTATTCTTGCGGTGGATATTCAGGATGAACGGGTCCGCAAACATATCACCGTCCATATTGGAAGCGCTCATCCCTGTAACGACCACATCGCCCTTTATTAAGGGGGCACCGAGCAAGTCATTATCCTGTTTCACGGTTCGGACCCTCCTTGACAGATGGAAACGATAGCGAAGCATTTCTTCAACAGCTTTTGCAGATAACGCCGGATTCTGATGCAATTCCTCATATAGAGTTCCTATATTCCCCATGAAAAGGATGAAAGACTGTACTGGATTGATACATTAGCGGAACGCATCCGTGCAGGAGAACTGTAGTTTGGAGCTGAATGGTCAGTCCCTTTTTTGTTTGAGAGGCATTATGACTTACAACTAATGGTGATACATATATAATAATCACAGAATAAAGGAGGCCTGAACGCATGATTTCAATCAATGTCAAGAATACAAGCTTAATATTAGAGGGCGGCACGTTCCGTACCGTTTATACAGCGGGAATCTTGGATGGTTTCCTAGAGAAAGAAATCATGTTTCCATACATATTGGGAATCTCAGCTGGGGCAATCAGTGCCTGTTCCTATGTGTCTGAGCAGAAGAATCGGACAATCCGTTTTATTTCTACGTATCGAAATGACAAACGATATATAGGTATGCGGAATTTCCTTACGGAGAGAAGTCTGTTCGGGCTTACTTTTGCGTATGATACCATTCCCAATCAATTGGATTTCTTTGATTGGGAAACCTATCAAGGATATAAGGGGAGCCTTTTGTTTGGCGTGACGAATGCTTATACAGGAGAAGTAGAATACATTGATGCGAAAACAATGGATAAGGGAGCAACAATTCTCCGGGCAACCTGTGCCATCCCGGTGCTTTTCCCTGAGATTAAATTGAATGATGTTCCTTATTATGACGGTGGTTTAGCTGATCCGATTCCTATCCAAAAGGCCATCGCTGACGGTTATGATAAGCATGTCATTATTCTGACCCGGGAGCAGGGCTATCGGAAGGTGCTCGACGGCCAGACGAAATGGGCTATGAAGCTTTTTCGAAAGAAATATCCGCAAATGGTACGTGCGATGGAGAAGCGAGCGGACAATTATAATCAAACGATGGAGTTGATTGAGAAGCTGGAGAGGGAAGGAAAGGCATTTGTCTACCGTCCGCCCTATGCGCTGAAAAGCTTTGAGAAGAACACGGATGTTATGTGGGAATCACATAAGAAGGGGCTTGAGCATTTCTATGACCGGGAATCAGAATTGCTTGACTTTCTTGGGGATTGCTATGTAGGAAAACAAATCAAACTGTCACAATGACAAAAGAACCCATATATTATGGGTTCTTTTGTTTTAGCTGCTAATAGCTTGAGCTTTTCGGTCTTGGCGTTTGTGTAATTTCTTCATGGCCTGACGGGCAATTGGCTGGGCGATCAGAGCCTCAACCCAAAAAGCGATGCAGAAGTTGCGCGGCCAAATATAGAAGAAGTTCTCGATTGGATACATGGTGATTTCCCGCATCCCTATCCAAGTGCCGATAATGAATAAAAAATGAGGATGACTGCTGACTTAAAGCATCGTCCTTTTTTTATCCTAATGCAAGAGGAAGAGGAGGCGGTTTAATCATATCGACTAGGAAAGCCGCCATTTCTTCGGCGCTTTCCTTTGTTCCTTCCTTTGCCCATTCAAAAAGAACATTATGAATGGAGCCAGTGAAGAAGAAGGCTTGGTATTTATATGCAGAAGATAGTGATAGGCGAGTGAAATCATTGACTGATTCGAGCAATAGAGGGGAAAGATTTGCTTTTGAAAGACAAATCAGAAACTCATTATGCTTCAACCATGTTTGAAAGTACTTCACTAGACATTCATACCTATGTTTATTTGGATCCAAATTCTTTACTGTCTTATGAAATTCTTTGTGGATATCTTCGAAGTGCTGAATAATAATATCTTCTTTAGATGAGAAGTTACGGTAATAAGTCACTCGTGAGACTCCGGCCTTTCTGGCGATTTCTGTGATGGTAATATCCTTGTAAGCTTTCTCCCCCATCAGCTGAATCAATGCCGTTGTAATACAATCCCTTGCAAATACATTTGTGGGATTCCTTTCCTCTCTCAAGTTACAAAACCTCCTCACTTGTTACACCTGCGATTAAATTCCCGAAAAACGATTGTGTCTACATATTATTTTAATATAATAAATATCATTGGATGTATCAAGCGATGTATGAATTAACTAGCTGCATTCAGCAGTAATAGGAAAGGGAGTATCGTTTCAGATGATTAAAATATTCAAGTATCTGAAGACGAAGGAATGGATGCTCATTCTTGTGAGTGTGCTGTTCATCGTCACGCAGGTATGGCTTGATTTAAAGCTTCCTGATTATATGTCTGACATAACGACATACACCCAAACGCCTGGCAGTGAAATGAGCCAGATTTGGGAAGCCGGAAGCTATATGCTTTTATGTGCTTTAGGAAGCCTGGCTGCTTCTGTGATTGTCGGCTTTTTTGCCGCACGTGTGGCTGCGTCATTCTCCGCACGTTTAAGATCTTTACTCTTTGAGAAGGTTGAATCCTTTTCTATGGAAGAAATTAATCGGTTTTCAACGGCGAGCTTAATTACTCGTTCAACGAATGATATTACGCAAATTCAGATGATTATTGCGATTGGTCTGCAAGTGCTGATTAAGGCGCCGATCTTAGCTGTTTGGGCAATTGTAAAGATTTCCGGCAAGAGCTGGCAGTGGACGAGTGCGACGGGGTTTGCTGTATTGTTCCTGCTTGTGATGATTGCCATCATAGGAAGCTTAACCTTGCCGAAATTCAAACGCATCCAGTCTCTTACTGATAATCTCAATCGTGTGTCAAGGGAGAACTTGACTGGGCTGCGTGTGATTCGTGCCTATAATGCAGAGAATTACCAAGAAGAGAAATTCGAGGGTGCGAATGAAGAACTGACTAAGACCAATCTATTTACAAACCGTATGATGGCGAGCTTTATGCCAACTATGATGTTGATTATGAGCGGCCTAAGTCTTGCTGTCTATTGGATTGGGGCTTACTTAATCAATGAGGCAGGCATGATGGATAAAATAAGCCTATTTAGTGACATGGTCGTGTTCTCTTCTTATGCCATGCAGGTCATTATGGCCTTTATCATGCTGACTGTCGTGTTTATCCTGCTTCCACGGGCAGCTGTTGCAGCAGGACGTGTCAATGAGGTGCTTTCTACACCATTATCCATCCTTGATGGGGAAATGGGGGAGTGTGGATTTGGTCATAAAGGCAAAGTGGAATTTCGCAATGTCAGCTTTAAGTATCCTGATTCCAATGAGTATGTACTGAAAAATATCAGTTTCACCGCCAATCCAGGTGAAACGGTCGCCTTTATCGGTGCAACGGGCTGCGGAAAGAGCAGTCTCATCAATTTAATTCCTCGATTCTATGATGCGACAATAGGTGAAGTGCTCGTTAATGATATGAACGTGAAGGATTATAAAGTGAAGAATTTACATAATAAGCTTGGTCTTGTACCGCAGCGAAATATTTTGTTCAGCGGCGACGTAACTTCAAATGTAGCCTATGGCAATAATGGAAAAGGGCCGATATCGGAGGCAGAGGTGAAACGGGCGGTTGCGATTGCACAAGGGACGGACTTTGTCGAGAGAATGGACGGGCAATATAAGGCCCACATCGCTCAAGGTGGAAGCAATCTATCTGGCGGCCAAAAACAGCGGATGACAATTGCACGTGCAATCAGCCGCAACCCTGAAATCTATCTATTTGATGATTCCTTCTCGGCACTTGACTATAGGACTGACCGGATGCTGCGTGCTGCACTCAAGGAAGAGACGTCGGGTGCAACGAGCCTGATTGTCGCACAGCGTATTGGTACAATCATGGATGCTGATAAAATTATCGTCCTGGATGAAGGAAAAATGGTCGGCTGCGGCAAGCATGAAGAACTATTGCGTTCTTGCAAGGTTTATCAGGAAATTGCCTATTCTCAACTTTCAAAGGAGGAGCTCGAAAATGCCCAATAAGTTACAGCCTAAAAAACATGCTCGCTCTCTTGAAAAAGGAGAGAAAGCCGGCTTTAAGCAGTCTTGGGGCAAGCTGATTGCCTACTGTAAACCATATATGACAATGATTATTCTTGCCATTACACTGGCATTCATCGGAACAATCTTTACCATTATCGGTCCTGATTACTTAAGTGAATTAATCGACATCATCATGGAAGGCTTGATGACGGAAATTGATTTAGAGGCGATTAAGAAAATCGGGTTCTTCTTGGCTGCCTTATATGTGTTAAGCTCCCTGTTTTCGTATCTTCAAGGGTTCATCATGGCGACGGTTACACAGAAGGTATCAAAAACTCTGCGGACGGCCCTTTCTGAAAAGATCAATAAGCTGCCATTGAGGTATTTTGACTCTAACAGCTATGGGGATGTCTTAAGCCGTATTACGAACGATATCGATACGCTTGGGCAAACGATGAATCAAAGCATCGGGACGCTTGTGTCTGCAGTGACATTATTTATCGGCTCGCTCATCATGATGCTGACGACGAATGTCATAATGGCCTTAACAGCTGTTGCGTCCACCGTTATCGGTTTTATGCTGATGGGATTGATTGTCAAGAATTCGCAGAAACATTTCTCCAATCAGCAGCGTGAGCTTGGAGCCATTAACGGCTATGTGGAAGAAATATATGCAGGACATTCTATTGTTAAGGTATATAACGGAGAAGAAGAGGCGAAGGAAACATTTGAAGCCATCAATAAGCGTCTGTATAACAGTGCTTGGCGTGCCCAATTCCTTTCCGGAATGATGATGCCTATTATGACCTTCATCGGAAACTTCGGTTATGTGGCGGTCTGTGTGGTGGGTGCATCTTTAGCGATGAACGGCAAGATTTCCTTTGGGGTTATCGTTGCTTTCATGGTCTACATCCGCCTGTTCACGCAGCCGCTTGCCCAAATGGCCCAAGCGGTCACGAACCTGCAATCAACAGCAGCGGCAAGCAAGCGTGTCTTTGACTTCCTGGATGAAGCAGAGCTTGAAGATGAGAGCCATAAAGAGGCCATTCTGCAAAATGTCAAAGGGGATGTTGAGTTCAAGAATGTCCGCTTCGGCTACAATGAGGATAAGACCATCATTCATAATTTCTCCGTGTCAGTTAAAGCAGGCGAGAAGGTCGCCATTGTTGGACCGACGGGTGCAGGGAAGTCAACCATGGTTAACCTGCTTATGCGCTTCTATGAGGTCAATGCTGGTGAAATTTTGATTGACGGTGTGCCAATCCATACATTAACGAGAGAGAATGTTCATGAGCAATTCTGTATGGTATTGCAGGATACTTGGCTCTTTGAGGGAACGATTCGGGAAAATATCGTTTATAACAAGAACGGTGTAACAGATGAAGAGATTACGACCGCATGTGAGGCGGTTGGCATCCATCACTTCATTCAGTCATTGCCGAATGGATATGATACTGTGCTAAATGACCAAATCAGCCTTTCTGCCGGCCAAAAGCAGCTCTTAACCATTGCGCGTGCCATGGTGGAAAATGCTCCGCTTCTTATCTTGGATGAAGCCACAAGCTCAGTTGATACCCGGACAGAAATCTTGATACAGGAAGCGATGGATAAATTAACGGCCGGCCGTACATCATTTGTGATTGCGCACCGTTTATCCACGATTAAAAACGCCGATATGATTCTTGTCATGAAGGACGGAGACATTATCGAAAGCGGAACACATGATGACCTTCTTGATAAAGAAGGGTTCTACGCAGAATTGTATAACAGCCAGTTCAGTGAAGAGGCTGTCGTGGAAGAAGAATATGCAATCTAAGTTTAAACCAGGAGAATGGTCTCCTGGTTTTTTTGATTGTTCTGGCTGATTGTCTTGTGAATTCTCTTTCAGTTCAGTATGATGGATAAAATTACTGAATTTTCTTATAAAAAATGAACAGAGGGAATGGCATGGTTATACTCGAAAAGCAGAACTATATTTATTCCTTTGATAAAGAACATAAGCCAGCCCTGAAGGTATCGGCCGGTGCGAAAGTAGTTATTGAAACACACGATTGTTTCCTAGGTCAAATTGATTCGGAGGAGACCGCCTATGAGGCAATTGACTGGAATCATATCAATCCAGCCACAGGCCCAATCTATATAGAGGAAGCTAAGGCGGGCGATATCCTGAAGGTGAAGATAGACGATTTGGAGATTGCACCAACAGGCATTATCGCGACAGGCAAGAATCTTGGAGTTATGGGGCATCGGCTGGAGGGGTTCGCAGTTAAGAAGGTCGATATCGTAGACAATACATACGTATTTAATGATCGGCTGAGACTGCCGGTCAATCCGATGATTGGCGTCATTGGAGTGGCTCCGGCGCAGGAGGGAGTCTCATGCGGGACACCAGGTGAGCATGGTGGAAATATGGATACCACGTTGATCACCAAAGGAGCTGAGCTTTATTTACCGGTCTTTCACGAGGGAGCCCTTTTTGGTTTAGGTGATTTACATGCCGCCATGGGAGATGGAGAAATAGGGGTTTCTGGAATAGAGGTTGCCGGGAGGGTAACGGTTACCTTGGATATCCTGAAAGGAAGGTCTATTCCTCATCCGATTGTCGTAAATGAAGATGGAGCTGCCATTATTGTCTCCAAGCCGACGCTGGATGAAGCGGCAAAAGAGGCTGTGGAATGCTTTGTTGATATCATGCGGCCGCTTACAGGTTTATCAGCAGCTGACTTGTCTATGCTGCCTTAGTGTCAGCGGTCATGTGAAAGTTTCGCAGATTGTCGATCCCTTGATGACGGCTAGATTTTTCATCCCAGCGAGAGTATTCCATTCATATGAAATTAATTTATTCTAATAGAAAATGTGAGCAGGCGTGTTGTAAGAGACAGGCCTGTTTTTTATTGTATTGGATGTGGAAAATGTTCATAAAAATATAATATTTTGATATAAGAAAAAGGTGGTATATATATAGTGAAAGCGGTATCGCTTTTGGAACAAATAGGAGGGATTATGATGGGCAGATTAGATGGAAAAGTTGCTGTCATTACTGGAGGAGCAAGGGGTATGGGGGCCTCTCATGTTCGTAGATTTGTGAAAGAAGGTGCAAAGGTTGTCATCACAGATCTGAATGAGGAAGGCGGCATGGCTCTTGCAAATGAATTAGGGGAAAATGCGTTATTTGTTAAGCAAGATGTGACGAAAGCAGCTGATTGGGAACATGTCGTTAAAGAAGCAGAAGAAGCATTCGGTCCTGTGAATGTGCTCGTTAATAATGCAGGCATCAGCATGAATAAGAACATTTTTGATATTACGGAAGAGGAATACCGCAAAATTGTGGAAATCAATCAAGTGTCCGTCTTCTTGGGAATTAAGCACATTCTTCCGTCTATGCAGAAGACAGGAAATGGTTCTATCGTGAACATTTCCTCCTTGAATGGGCTCGTCGGCGGAGCGATTGGGTACACAGATACGAAGTTTGCGGTTCGTGGTTTAACGAAAGCGGCAGCCCTTCAAGTGGCCGGCCTTGGCATCCGTGTAAACTCCGTCCATCCAGGTGTTATTGAAACACCAATGGTGACCCAAGGGGATGCCGTGGGGGTCATTAAGGAATTTGCTAAACATATCCCGCTGAAACGTGTAGCAAAACCAGAAGAAGTAACGGATTTAGTCACCTATTTAGCATCTGATGAATCCGGCTATTCTACTGGCTCAGAATTCATTGTTGATGGCGGATTATCTGCCATGTAACCATTTATGATAGGGTCTTTCCGGATAAGTCTTTTATCCAGAGGGCCCTTTTTTGTTTGCAAAAAAAGATGCCATGAAGGCATCTTGAATAATGGCTTATATAATAGCTTCGTTTGTAATTTCCTCAAGAAGGGCGATTACATGCTCTTGGCCCTTTTCAAATTCGTTAACGAGCTGTTTGAGTTGTTTTGCTTTCTTATATTCAACAAGTTTACGTGAATAGTTTCTGATAGTATTAGAGGAGTTCACTGCCTCTTCGGCTTTTAGAATTTCTAAATCAATCATATACTTTAAGCTGTCTTTTGTTAGCTGTTCCATTCTATGCACCTCATATTCTTGAATATGTAAGTATGATAACATCAAATTATGCCGTATACAGTATAACTAACGAACCTGTTAGACTAGGAAAATCCTTTGTGAGTTATCGCATAATTTTTGATTTTCTAATAAGTTTGTCTTATAAGGGAGGAGCGGGAGTATGGGGTATATAGAGGATATAAGGAAGCTGGTTGGACATCGACCACTGATTTTGGTTGGCTGTGTGGTCGTGATTCTGGATGAAAGAGGCCGGCTCCTGCTTCAAGAGCGAGTCTACCCGAAAGGAACTTGGGGATTAGCAGGCGGATTGATGGAGCTTGGTGAACGTGCGGAGGATACCGCTAAGAGAGAGGTTTTGGAGGAAACAGGCCTAGAGGTAGAATCGTTAACGATGATGAATGTCTACTCTGGTCCTGAGCATTTCGCGGTGGCAGAGAACGGAGATGAATTTTATATGGTGACCTGTGCTTACTATACAGACAGCTATAGGGGCGAACTAAAGGTGGATTTGACAGAATCCTGTCAGGTTCGTTTCTTTGATCCTGATCAGCTCCCTGAACGAATGGTGAAAAGTCATCGGATGATTATTGAGGAATATTTGTCTAAACAGGATCTAAGCCGGTAAGATGCATAAGGAGTATTCGCTTTGCAAACCTTATAGATAGGACTATCTATGAGGGAGTACACCATATGAATGATAACATAATTGATTTTCAGATGTGCTTGCTGAAACGCCAGCATCGCAAGCAGTTAGGGATGAATGAATTCGAATACAATGTGCTTATGGGCACGATGAAATGGCTGCTTCACTGTATGCCTCCGTCAGCGAAGCTGCACGCGCGCGAGCTCTCTATTCAATCATCCATCCAAGATTTATATGGAATGGATTCAAAGGCCTTTTATCATGCGGTGGACCATATGTACAGGCATTTTCATCTGCCGGAGCATTCGATGAATCGAGCCAGTCTAATTGAGAATTTCCAAACGGTTGGAGATGTGGCTAAGTATATGGAAATCAGCATTTTGAAGGCTTGAGCAGCATCAATCAAAACGGCTTTTATCAGGCGAGCAGTTTCTGCTTTGCCTTCTTTGTTTTCCACAGGTCATAAAATTATTTTATTTCTTTCGTTGACATGAAACGCGTTTCATACTTTACACTTATTCCAAGCCAATAACCATATTCAGGTGAATAAACATGACAAATATTAAAGATGTGGCAGCAAGGGCCGGAGTATCGGTAACAACAGTCTCTCGAGTATTGAATAATCACCCTTATGTAAGCGCTCAGAAAAGGGAGGCTGTGCTCGCAGCTATTGATGAAATGAATTATTATCCGAATATCAACGCTGTGCACTTAAGTAAAGGGAAAACACAAGCAATGGGCGTGGTTCTCCCTTATACAGACCATCCGTATTTTGGGCTTCTTCTGAAAGGAATCGCCAGTATGGCACTTGAGCATAATTATAAGCTCGTATTATACCAAACAAATTATCAAAAACGGGTTGAGCTGGAAGCTTTACAAATGCTGAAGACGAAGCAGATTGATTCCTTAATCATTTGCTCAAGGGGTTGCGAATGGTCCGTCATTGAAGAGCATATGCAGTACGGTCCAATTGTTGTAGCAGAGAAGCGGGATGACCCGCGGGTATCCTTGACCTATGTGAATCATTATGCTGCTTTTACAGCTGCCTTGGATTATTTATATAAAAAAGGGCACCGGAAAATCGGCTACACCATCAGCCGAACGAACGGAACAAGCAGCCGTGATCGTGAACAGGCTTATAAGGATTTTATCCGTCAGCATGGATTGGCGTATCGGCCTGACTATATCATTGACCAATGCCTTTATTTCGAGGACGGCAGGCGTGTGATAGAGTGTATTCAGTCCATGCCAGAGCCGCCGACAGCCTTGCTTGCAACTAGTGATCAAGTGGCTGCGGGTATCATGCTTTGTTGTCACCATGAAAAGATTAAGGTGCCGGACGACTTGGCGATTATCGGATTTGATAATCAGCCGATTGCGCAGATGATGAATATCACTACAATGGAAATACCGCTTGAGCAAATGGGACAGAATCTGTTTAAACAAGCGCTAAGCGGAAAAATAGACAGCAAGGAAATTACTGTATCCTTGATTGAACGGGGGACAGTTTAACAGAATCGCTGTAGAAAGTAGGAATAAGGATGAAAGAAAAAAGTGTAATATTTTTTGATATTGATGGCACATTATTAGACCATGAAAAGGAATTGCCGCTTTCGACTAAGAAGGCTGTCTTCGCATTGAAGGAGAAGGGACATGAAGTGGCGATTGCGACGGGCCGAGCTCCGTTCATGTTTGAGAGCTTGCGCCGGGAACTCGAAATTGAGACATATGTCAGCTATAACGGACAGTATGTCGTTCTTCAGAATGAAGTAATTTATGCGAATCCATTGAAGATCTCAGCACTTGAACAATTGACGAAAAGTGCGCTTGAGCGGGAGCATCCAATCGTTTATATGGACCATGAGGACATGAAAGCAAATGTTCCGCCAGAGCATAATTATATTACAGAGAGCATCAGCGAGCTTAAGCTTGATGTCTTTCCAACCCATGACCCGCACTACTACCAGGGAAGGGAATTGTATCAATCCCTTCTCTTTTGTCCAGAGGGTGAGGAACGATTCTATGAGGAGACCTTTAAGGATTTCGATTTCATTAGATGGCACCCATTCTCTGTAGATATTCTTCCACAAGGAGGCTCCAAAGCGAGAGGAATTGAGAAAATAACAGAACGGCTGGGCTTTGCAAAAGAACGTCAATATGCCTTTGGAGACGGACTGAACGATATCGAGATGCTCACACATATTGAAAATAGCGTAGCCATGGGCAATGCTGTAGAGCGTGTGAAGGCTGTAGCAAAATACATCACAAAGCCGGTTGATGAAGAGGGGATTCTGCACGGTCTTCAGATGGTCGGGCTGCTTTAAGCTAAACAATTGATTCTTTTTGATATCTCTACTATTGTGAGAGTAGATACCAGATAATGCTAGATAGACAGGTGGGATATCGAAATGAAGATAGAAATATGGTCAGACTTTATTTGTCCGTTTTGTTATATTGGGAAACGCCTGCTTGACCAAGCAATTGAAGCTTTTAACCATAAAGAACAGATTGAGGTTATTTACAAAAGCTATGAATTGCATCCTGATGTGGTAAGTGACGAAAGAATTGCTGTACATGAAATGCTTGCTGGCAAAATGGGGGTTTCAGTCGAGGAAGCCTCAGCCATGAATGAGCGTGTGAAGGCACATGCTGCTTCGGTTGGCCTTGATTATCAATTTGATTCTATGAAACAAACAAATACCCTTGATGCTCATCGCCTGCTGAAATATGCAGAAACAGCAGGGTTGGCATCGGCTTATACAGAGCATCTTTTTAAGGCTCATTTTACCGAGTCAGTATTCATCGGCAAGAAGGAAAATCTGTTACGGCTTGCAGAGGAAGCGGGATTAAATCGTATACAGGCAGAGCAGATTCTATCAAGTGATGCCTATCTAGATGAAGTGCGCCGCGATCAACTGGAGGGACAGACCCTTGGAGTCAGAGGGGTTCCGTTTTTTGTCTTTAATCGCAAATATGCCATTAGTGGTGCACAGCCGCTTGAGTTGTTCCAGGAAACCCTTGACCGTGTGTGGAAGGAAGAAAATCATCTGCCTTCTGAATACGAGATAGAACCAAATGGTGATGTTTGTACAGGTGATGGCTGCGAAGTAGGAGAAAAGGAATAAGAGACCGTAATAGGCCCGGAGGCAGGATCTCCGGGTTTTTTTGTAGTGTGCTTTACATATATCCAAAAGGTATTAGTATATTGATATTATTTTAAAAGATGATTTTTATAGAGGATACACTATATTTGAAAATATAAAAAAATTATTTTAATATATAATCATACCATAGAAAGGAGGAGGAAGGAAGATGGAATTTGCTGCTAAGGATTATAGACAGATTGCAAGAAATAAACTAAAAGGTCATTGGGGTTTAGCAATTGGGGTTTTCTTTACCGTTGCTTTAATTACGTCAGCTATTGATGCATTAGCGCAGGATTACTACTATGTTTATTGGATTCTCTTGCTCTTTATTTCCGTTCCATTGTCTGTAGGGCAATTATGGTTCTTTCAGGATGTGGAAAGAGGCGAAACATTGACCTACTCCCATTTATTTGACACTTTTAGAAAAGACTATGTCCGTACATTGACGGCCATGCTGCTTGTTTACCTTTATACATTTCTCTGGTCATTATTATTGATCATTCCTGGGATAGTGAAAGGTTTATCTTATTCGATGACGATGTTCGTGCTGCGCGATCATCCGGAAATGACCGCAAGTGAAGCGATAAAGGAAAGCCAACGATTGATGTACGGCAAGAAATTTGATTTGTTTAAATTGATCTTATCCTTTATAGGATATGTCATTCTTCCATGGGTGCTTATCGGAGCTGGAATTGTTTTGATGATCGCTCAAGTAGGTATAGCAGGGATTGTGGAATCAGCCGGGCTCATGGCTATAGGTATAGCGAGTGGAACGATACTGGCGTTGATTGGGCTTGCCTTATTCTTTGCGATAAATATTTACTTAACACCATATATCTTAACATCGCTCGCAGCTTTCTATGATAAATATGTGACTACATCTGTTGTCACACCAGAGGAATGAGGCTTTCATGGGGCAGGGTTTTCCCTGCCCTCATGTTTTTGGCTTAATGGGAGATTCCTTTGCCAGGATGTATAACAGCTGGGTAGCCATATAGGAGGGAGTATACTTAAACCCTCCTTTCACCCATTCAACAATTAATCCCAAAATAGCATAAGATTGATAGCTTGCCATTAACTCATGGTCAATGACAGGATCGTCAAAATCCTTTATATGATCAGAGATGGATAAATCCTTGAGCAATTCGCCAATCTTGTTCAGAAAACCAGGAAGGGCATCATCGTGGATGACAATAGTGTAGAAGGTCGAATACTTGGCGACATGATCAAAGATTTTGATAGCTGATGCACTAAGACGATCATAATAGAAGGTTGATTGATTATGATACGGCGCTCGATAGGAATCCGTCAAATCTGTAAAGACATCATTAATCAAGTCATTTAATAAATCTTCCTTGTCTTGATAATGCTTGTAGAACGTGCCCCGGTTTAAATCGGCTAATTCAACTATTTCTGAGATGGTAATCCGTTTAAACGGCTTTTGATCCATTAAAGTAATGAGAGCTTGTTTTAATGCATGCTTTGATTTAGAAACCCTTCTGTCGACAGTCATAGAGAATATGCCTCCTTTTGTAGAAAATTGTAAAAATAATCAACAAAATTATATCTTCTGTCTATTAGTCAACAAACAGGAGTTTTTTGAATATTGAAGATTATTTGGTTAAATTCTATACTAAAAAGAGACAGATGTATATTTTTCAACATTTGTATACTTATGTGAAAAGGGGAAATCGACGATGAAACTTCAAGGGAAAGTAGCAATAGTTACTGGCGCTGCATCAGGCATGGGGAAACAAATCGCTATGTTGTATGCAAAAGAGGGTGCAAAAGTAGTCGTTTCTGACTTGAATTTGGATGGAGCAAATGCAACGGTTGAAGAAATTAAGGCAGCAGGCGGGGAAGCTCTAGCGATCAAAACAAATGTAGCTGTGGAAGAGGATATTCAGACACTTGTAGATACAGCAGTAGATAAATACGGAACGGTTGATATTCTTGTGAATAATGCGGGAATCATGGACGGATTTGAACCAGCTGGGGATATTGTTGATGATAGATGGGAACGTATCTTTGCCGTTAACACGACAAGTGTTATGCGTGCGACAAGAAAGGTCATTCCAATTTTCCTTGAGAAAGAAAGCGGTGTCATTGTAAACGTGGCATCTGCCGGAGGTCTATACGGAGGAAGAGCGGGTGCAGCTTATACAGCCTCTAAGCATGCTGTTATCGGCTTTACGAAAAATACTGGCTATATGTACGCTCAAAAAGGAATCCGCTGCAACGCAATTGCTCCGGGGGCTGTTATGACAAATATTCAGGCTTCCATGACCAATATTGATAAATTTGGGGCATCTAGACAGCAGGCAGGTATGGGAATTAATCCTCGTGCAGGCCAACCAGAAGAAATTGCCCAAGCCGCTTTGTTCCTTGGATCAGATGATTCAAGCTTTGTGAATGGTACCGTTTTGGCAGTAGACGGCGGATGGACAGCCTATTAAGAATGAAATAGATTCAAATGGATATACCTGCAACGGGTATATCCATTTTTTATGTGTAAGAAAATTTGCCGGATGTTCAATCTTTTTCCTTGAAAAAGAACATATTGCTAATTGGAAATGTTACACTATTGTTATAAAAATATCCTAATGGATATTAAGGACGTGATTAATCTGCTAAAACGGAAATTCTCGAAGCTGAACAAGAAGATTCACGAAGAGAATGGTGTTCACATTTTTTATAAAATTCAAGAACAAGATACGTACTTATGCAATTTAATCGCTTTTATTGATTCTGCCTTAGAACAAGGGGATCATGTGCTGTTAATTGAAAGTGAACGGATTATGATGAAGCTCCGTACGGAACTTAAGAGAAGATTGACGAGTGAGCAGCTTGGCTGTATTCATATGATCAATAATTTCAGCTATTATGTTTCAACGGGCAGTTTTCAGCCGGCTGTTATCTTTGACCATTTATCAAGAACATTGCAGCCGTTTTTTGATGAAAGAATTTCGTTTAGGATATGGGCTCATGTAGAGTGGGGACATCAGGAGGGGATTATCCCGATTCTTGAAGAATTTGAATGTGAGGCAGATAAGATTGTCAGTGAACTCGGTTTATATTTAGTCTGCTCTTACGACGAGGACCGTCTCCCTGAAACGCTTGAAGATAGATTGATGAAGTGTCATGGTTATGTCTTGATGGATAATGATATCGTTATGTCCGAGCTTTACGATCAAGTAAATGAATCAAGCCGCACCTTTAAAGAGGGATGATTGTTTTATAATTGATGTAAAAAAACACCTGTCAGCTTGATTGCTGGCAGGTGTTTTTTTTAGATTTTCTTCACGAATTCTGATTTGAGCTTCATAGCACCAAAACCTTCGATCTTGCAATCAATATCATGATCGCCGTCAACGAGACGAATATTTTTCACTTTCGTGCCGATTTTGATGACAGAGGAGCTGCCCTTTACCTTCAAGTCTTTAATGACAGATACAGTGTCACCGTCATTAAGAACATTGCCGTTTGCATCTTTGATGATTTTTACATCTTCATTGCTTTCCTCGGATTCAAGTGTCCATTCATGTGCGCAAACCGGACATACAAGCATATTTCCGTCTTCGTATGTGTATTCTGAGCCGCATTTCGGGCAATTTGGTAAGTTTTCCATCGTAATTCCTCCGTTACTGTTTCGAGACAAGCGGCATTCGATGCCGCCTTTCATTCTCTATGTTTTCTCTGCCTTTATACTGTCATAGTCTTTCCGGAAAGACAATATTTCAAGTGCATGTAAAAAATGGATACACAAGTGTTTTAGTATCAGACAGACTTATAGCGGAATGTATGGAAATCAAGAAACTCTCTGCAGGAGGGTCCTGCACTCTTCCTTGTTTATACTTTGGCATGAATATTGCATTTATCTTAGGTAATAGCCGAAGGAGGCTTTAAATAATTGAATGACGTCTCTTGACTGAGTATAGAAAGAAAAGGAGGAAGATGCTATGGCAAAAGCAGCGGTATCAGACAAGCAGAAGAAAGAGCGGCCGTATTATACAGATGAGCATGTGATGTTTCGTGATTCCTTGCGGAGGTTCTTGGAAAAGGAATGTCTGCCCTATTTCGAACAGTGGGAGGAAGAACGGCTTGTACCGAGAGAATTCTGGCTGATGATGGGGGAAAATGGATTTCTATGCCCTTCTGTCAGTGAAGAATATGGCGGAGCAGGCGGTGATTTTGGATTCTCTGCCATTCTGTCCGAGGAAACAGGAAGAATTGGCGGAGGTATGGCAGGACCTGGTGCCCATAGTGGTATCATGGTTCCTTATATCGAATCTTTCGGAACAGAAAAGCAAAAGAAAAAATACCTGCCTGGCTGTGTAAGCGGAGAAATCATCACAGCGATTGCGATGACGGAGCCTGGGACAGGATCGGATTTGGCTGGCATTAAGACAACTGCTGTGAAGGATGGCGATGAATATGTCATCAACGGTCAGAAAACATTCATCACCAATGGAATACATGCAGATCTTATTATAGTCGCATGTAAAACAGATGTGAACATCAAGCCTGCTCACAAAGGCATCAGCCTGCTGATTGTTGAGAAGAATATTCCGGGTTTCTCCCGTGGGCGCAAGCTTCGCAAGGTTGGAATGCATGCACAGGATACCGCAGAGCTCGTCTTCGAGAATGTCAGGGTTCCAGCGGAGAATTTGCTTGGCAATGAAGGGGATGGCTTTAAATACCTAATGGAGAATCTCCAGCAGGAACGGCTGCTTGCAGCCATTGGGGGCCAAGTGGCTGCTGAAGATATGCTGGAATTAACGCTTTCCTACGTAAAGGAGCGGGAAGCATTTGGAAGGTCAATAGCGAAATTTCAAAACACACAATTCGTTCTGGCTGAAATCGCAACAGAGGTTCAGCTCGGAAGGAACTTCCTTAATCAGTTAATTGCACGGCATATCAATGGCGATCAAATTGAAACAGAGGTTTCAATGGCCAAGTGGTGGATCACAGATATGGCGAGGAGAAATGCGCCGAAATGCATGCAGCTTCATGGTGGGTATGGATATATGGAGGAATATAAAATTGCGCGCCGATACCGTGATATTGCTGTTTCTCCAATTTTTGCAGGCACAAATGAAATAATGAAGGTGATTATTGCAAAGAGAATGGGACTATAAGGATGTGAAAGCCATGAATGAATATTCCTCACTCAGTCAGCAATTATTAATCGGCGAGGCATTAAAATGTGCGGCTCACAATGTGCCAAAGCAAGAGGCATTTGTCTTTGAAGAGAAACGGTTGACCTATGAGGAGACACTCAAAAAGGCTAGCTCTGCTGCTGGATGGATTCTATCACAGGGTATCCGTAAGGGTGATCATATTGCTTGCTTGTTCAAGAATAACCTTGAATTCATTGATGTCTATTTTGGTGCCAGCCTAAGCGGGACGGTGCTTGTGCCTGTTAATTTCCGTCTTGTGCCGAATGAGCTCATCTTTATTATCAATCAATCGGAGGCACGGATGCTCTTTATAGAAGCGGAGTATGTAGAAATGATTCATTCTATCAGCGAGCAGCTGCCAATGGTAGAGCATTATATTGTCAATGGTACAGCAAGCTTGCCGAAAGGCTGGATTTCCTACAATCAAATTGGTATGGCGGCGGAGCTTCCTGTGGACCTCAGGGATGATGACGCCCATGTTATCATCTATACCTCAGGCACGACGGGGAAGCCGAAGGGAGTTGTCCTAAGTCATAAAAACCTTTATATGAATGCACAAAATAAAATGTATCATTCCCCTTCGCCTTTGGGAACAAAGCTTCTAATTGTCCCGCCTTTATTTCATGTAGCTGGACTGGCCCATATTGCGATTACATGTTTGATGCAAGGAACGATGCATATCCAGCGTGAATATCAGCCTGTACAAATTCTTGAAACGATTGAAAGAGAAGGCATCAATTCGATGTTTCTTGTGCCTTCGATGTGGAATTTCCTGCTTCAAGTGCCCAACTTCAACGATTATGATGTCTCGTCCATGAAGGTCTGTGCAATTGGAGGTGCAATCTGCCCGCTTGAGATTAAGAAAGGAATCATGAACGCCTTCCCAAACGCTCAATTAAATGAAGCATTCGGTCAAACGGAGATGAGCCCGACGACCACTTACCTAACTGGTGAAGATACGCTTCGAAAGACTGATTCAGTCGGGAGACCGTCAATCAACGTTCGGATACGAATTGTGGATGAAGAGATGAACGATGTACCTATTGGAGAAGTCGGAGAAATTGTTTATCAGGGCCCGACAATGATGAAAGAGTATTACCGCAACCTGGAAGGAACAAAGGAAGCCTTCAGGGGCGGCTGGTTTCATAGTGGTGATTTGGTCAGGATGGATGAGGAGGGTTTCATCTATATCGTTGATCGCAAGAAGGATATGATTATTAGCGGCGCCGAAAATATTTATCCAAAAGAAATTGAGGAAGCTCTCTATCAGCATGAAGCAGTCTTAGAATCTGCCGTTATCGGAGTACCGGATGCTGATTGGGGAGAAAGCGTAAAAGCCTTTATTGTCCTGAAGCCTGGATATGAATTATCAGAGCAAAATGTAATTGACCATTGCCGGTTATGCGTCTCTTCTTATAAAAAGCCTCGGTATGTAGAATTTATTGAGACCTTGCCAAAAAATGCTTCTGGAAAGATCCTGAAGACGGCGCTTCGGCAGGGGGACTACGCAAAAGAGTAAAGGTGCTGAAACAAGCCTCTTGGATGCTAAACATAGGAGTTATTCAGAGAGGAAAAGAGGCTGGGAAAAAAGGATTTCAGTCAGTGATAGACTCGAATAATTAGACGATAAAGGAATAAATTTATCGTCAAATTATTCGGGTCTTTATTTGTGGTTTTTCATGCATGAATTGATTGTGGCTTTCTACTATTAGTGACTAGTGGACTGGAGCAAAAAGCACTCGACTCCAGCGGGAAGTAGAGGAAAGGCTGAGACCCTGCAGGCGTAAGCGACGAGGAGGCTCAAGCCTTCCTCCCCGCGGAAAGCGAGTGCATTTTGCGGAATGGAACGATCGTATATTCCCAACTGCTATTGAATTGGAAGAATAAGTGACAACCATTCGTTTCTGAGGATCATTTATTTCGTTTTTTCCCAGCCTCTATACTTTTTAACATTCAAGTAAACATTTGAATGACTAAGCCGAGCAATGATATAATATACATATAATCAAATAGATGCTTGAATGAAATGAGTGATATTTTATGAACGAGAAGGATGCGTGTGAGATATATTGTTATAGTGAGCCGAAGGTTATTCAAGTACAGCAGAAAATACAGCAAGAGAATATAGCCGGTGTAAAGCAATTGTTTAAGGCACTTGCTGATGAGAATCGGGCAAAGATTGTTTATGCACTTTGCTGTGAGGATGAATTATGTGTATGCGACCTTTCCAATATTATTGGGGCAACGGTTGCGAATACATCCCACCATTTGAGGAACCTCTATAAGCAAGGGATTGTAAAGTACCGCAAAGAGAAGAAGCTTGTCTTCTATTCGTTGGATGATGAGCATATTAAGCAAATCATGATGGTGGCGCTTGCGCATAAAAAAGAGGTGAAGGAAAATGGCAGAGCATCAACTAAATAATCCTAAAGGGAAAACATTTCGAATCGAAGGGCTAAGCTGTGCAAACTGTGCCAAGATATTTGAGGATAATGTGAAGAATATCGATGGCGTAACAGATGCTAAAATCAATTTTGGCGCATCAAAGATTTATGTAGAAGGAGCAGCCACTGTCGAGGAAATTGAAAGGGCAGGCGCATTTGAGCATCTGAAAATAAGGGATGAAAAAGAAAAACGAATTGAACGTGTACCGTTTTGGAAACAGAAAGAGAATTGGAAGGTATATGCTTCTGCCTTTATCTTACTCATAAGCCTTGTATTATCAGCTAAATATGGTGAGGGGCATATCTACCCAACAATTGGCTTTTTCATCGCGATAGCCCTTGGCGGATCCTCCTTGTTCTGGACAGGATTGAAGAATTTAAGCAAGCTAATCTTTGATATGAATACGCTGATGACAATTGCGATTATCGGGGCTGCCATTATTGGAGAGTGGAGAGAAGGAGGGATTGTTGTCATTCTCTTTGCCATCAGTGAGGCGATGGAGCGTTATTCCATGGATAAGGCGCGTCAATCTATTGAGCTTCTAATGAATCTAGCGCCGAGTGAGGCGCTAATCCGCCGTGGGAATCAGGAAATGATCCTGCCAGTTGATGATATTGAGCTTCACGATGTCATGATTGTTAAACCAGGACAGAAGGTTGCGATGGATGGAGTGGTGAAGAAGGGAAGCTCTTCTTTAAACCAGGCAGCAATAACCGGAGAAAGCATTGCCGTCCATAAGAGTGTTGGGGATGAGGTTTATGCTGGGACCTTAAATGAAGAAGGATTATTGGAAATTGAGGTTACCAAACGCGTTGAAGACACAACAATCGCGAAGATTATCCAATTAGTTGAGGATGCGCAGGCAGAAAAAGCTCCTTCACAGGCTTTTGTGGATAAATTTGCGAAGTACTATACACCAGCTATTATGGCTGCAGCTTTTCTGATTATGATTGTCCCGCCCCTCCTAATGGACGGCGAGTGGGGTGTATGGATTTACCAAGGGCTCGCTGCATTGGTAGTCGGATGCCCGTGTGCGCTTATTGTTTCTACTCCGGTCGCTGTCGTGACAGCAATTGGCAATGCGGCAAGAAACGGCGTGCTCATTAAGGGTGGCATTCATTTAGAGGAAGCAGGGCATTTAAAGGTGATTGCGTTTGACAAGACAGGTACACTTACAGAAGGCAAGCCGGCAGTTACAGATATTATTGCTTATGATAGTGATGAAGAACAAGCTCTTTCTATCGCGGCTGCAATCGAAAAAGGCTCTGCGCATCCCTTAGCTGCCGCAATTGTCGAAAAAGCAAAAGCGTTAAATCTGGATATCGATATTCATAAGACAGATGATGTGCAATCCATTACAGGCAAGGGGATTTCTGCTGTCATTAACGGAAACCGTTATTACGTCGGCAGTCCTGGTCTCTTTAAGGAAAAGATGTCCGTTTTCCTTTCAGATGAAGTAAACAGTCAAATCAGCGGACTGCAAGCTGAAGGCAAGACAGTCATGATCTTGGCATCCGATGATGCAGTTATGCTGTTAATCGCCGTTTCTGACCGTGTAAGGGAATCGGCAGGATTGGCCATTGATAGGCTGCATCGAGCCGGTATTGAAAAAACGGTCATGCTGACTGGTGATAATACACGTACGGCGGAGGCTGTTGCTAAACAAGTTGGTGTAACAGATGTCCGTGCTGAATTGCTTCCGGAAGAAAAATTAAACTTTATCAAGGACCTGCGAAAGGATTATGAACATGTGGCCATGATTGGCGATGGTGTTAATGATGCCCCCGCCTTAGCTGCCGCAAGTGTCGGTGTTGCCATGGGGGGAGCTGGAACAGATACAGCACTTGAAACTGCGGACATTGCCTTAATGGCAGATGATCTTGATAAGCTTCCTTACACGATCAAGCTGAGCCGGAAAGCACTCAAAATTATTAAACAGAATATCACCTTCTCACTTGCTATAAAGGCATTGGCGCTAGTTCTTGTCATACCAGGCTGGCTTACCCTTTGGATTGCCATTTTTGCCGATATGGGTGCGACTTTGATTGTAACGCTTAATAGCATGCGATTATTACGGGTGAAAGTGAAATGAAGCGGGTTTTTCCACTGCTTCATTTTTTTTACTTATGGGAAGGAATATTTGAGTAAAGGAGAGAATTATTATAGTAGAACAGAGAATAAGGGGATGAATAAGCATGAACGAAAAACTAAACAGAGTAGGTACAATCTATATTCCTGTAACAGATCCAGACCGTTCGCAGAAGTGGTATGTTAATCACCTTGGGGCTGAATTAAAGTATCTTGATAAAGAAAAAGCCATTGTAAATCTGGCAGGATTAAGTTTCTTCCTGTTGAAGGCAAGTGCTGGACAAAGCGTAAATTTCACTGATATTAATGGGGAAAAGCGTTTTATCCTCACCTTTGAAGTTGATGGGGAGAGAGCGCTTACGGATCTTCGGGAGGATTTCATCCGACGGAAAATGCCTGTCGGTGAGATTGAGGACAGGGGACATGCTGGCAGAAATTTTGTTTTTGCTGATCTGGACGGTAATCTTTTCGACGTGTGGAGTGAGTTAAGCCCAGCCTATAGAAAAACACCATTATTGAGTAACGAATGAATACTTTAATCGGGACGCGGGCGATCTGCGTCCCTTTTTGTGCGACAGAATGGAATGCTTTAGCCAGCTATATATTAAGGACCGAGTTCATAATCTAGAATGTATAGTTTATGGCTGATAGGCGACATTAAACATAACTTAAGGGGGCCTTATGCCCTGATATTCATATGCTCACATAGAGAGGGAGGCAATCGAGAATGGTCGAATTAATTGGAATCCTTGCAGGAATATTGGTGCTGCTCTCGTTTGTATTAACAGGCGAACGGAAGATTCGGATGGTCAATATTTTTGGAGCGGTTTTGTTTGTTATTTACGGGATGTCGATTGATGCCTTGAGTATATGGCTGTTGAATGGGATTTTAGTGTTTGTGCAGCTATACTATTTAGTGAAGATGAAACCAACGCCGGATGGTGAATATATCTCGTGAGATGACAGGCAGATGGGCTCTTTTAGATGGGGCTAATCTGTCTGTCTTTGTTTCCTGCCAATTTTTATTAGGCTGTATCCATTCCTTTTCCTTGTACAATAAGATAAACACTATGTTGAAATGAGGATATAGATTTTATGGAACGAATGAAGGAGATAAAGGGGCGGATATTCAGCATACGGGAACAGATGAAGGCAAGCAGCCCTATGGATGCAGCTTATATCAGATTGAACCAAGAGCTCGCTAAATGGGAGAAATCCTATCCTGAGTTTATTCTTGATGATTCACCAGCCGAAAAGGACATGAGGCGATTTACCGGAGAGATGATTTATTCTGAGAATAACCCCCCTTTTTTAATCCAAGAACAAGAGGTGCTCTTGAATGAGTTAACGTCTATAAACGAGCCGGTCATAATGCAGCTGCTGCCAAAAGGAATAGAGGCAGAACTGCATTATGAACAGGGATGTTTTCAATATGCTTGTATGGCTGATGAATTGATGGGAGTGAAGGAGATTACTTCCCAACTCGCATTAAGCTTTGATGTGCCGCGTTTTATTGCCTTTGAAGAGCCGTTGTCGGTGAAGGGCTGTTTATTTTTTACGGCATCTTTTCAAGAGAAACATCCAGAGGCCGATTTGCTAAATGATGAGAGCAATCGAGAGATACGGCAGAATAGAAGGCTCATGGTGAAATGGGGCCATTCTGCCTGTGTGGAGCTGCCGTTTCTTAGGAAGCTTGGTTTTCTTGTTCCATACCATCGTGTATATACTGTTGATACCTTTCAGGAGATTATCCCTGAGTGTGAGGCATTGTTAGCTTATGATACAGGCTACGAGATAGAAGGAGTGCTTCTTCAGACTGGAGGAAAGGAACTTCTATACAATCCTTTTCTTGGCAAAAGCCGATTAGATGGCAAAACGGTTGTCATTACAGGCGTATTGTCTAAGAGAAGATATGATTTCAGAAAGGATATAGAAGCTTTGGGAGGAACTTTGGCCGGCACAGTGACAAAGACGGTTGATTTTTTGTTAATGGGTAAGAATGGAGTTGGAACGACAAAATATCAGAAAGCGATAAAGCTGGGTATTCCCATTATGACGGAAGAACAATTCAAGGAGACTTTTTGTGTGGAGTAGGAGTCTTTGATCGGCTAGCCGATTAAAGACTCCTATTTTAAATGATGCGGTATTTTGGTCTTTCCAGGCGGAAAAGCAGGCAGCGCAGCTCGTGATAAAGCGGGATGGCGGCCAATGATAAAGGCAGCCAAAGAAAGGCATATCGTAAACAGATTTGCCCGAATAGATTGTAAGGAAGGTGGCTGTAATCCCAAATCCCCCATTGAAGCCATACATTCAGAATGAGGCCTGTGATGAGCTCTAGCAGTGTAATCATCAGGCAGCCTGCGATAGCTTGGCCGAGTAGAGGGAGCCGTAAGATGTGCATGCTTCCGACAATGATGAAGCAAATGCCGCCTAGTACCCCCATAGACCAATGTGAGTATCCCCTCCAAAGCCATTCGATGCCCATATAAGCACTGCCGCCGATGATCATGAATAGTATGCTTTGAAACAGTTTATTGATCATCACGTGCTTCTTCCGGTGTGTCGAGCCTTGTGGCTCCTTTTTTATTTAATGCTTGATCACGGTCAGATTCTACTCTTTTCGAAGACCACAGTTTTTTCTCTTGTCTGTCTTTGCCCATTGTTCTCACCTCTTTTGTTTGTAGGGTAACCTTGTTATGTCCTTTTCATGAAAAAAAGCTGGCGGGAAATTCCCGCCAGCTTAATAAATAGATATTAGTTGAACAAACCTACAAGTGTTGCAGACAAGATGGAAGCCATTGTCGCAACTAATAACATTTTCAATCCGAAAGAGCTAACTTCTTTTGCTTTGAAACCGTTGACGGCTTGTACAGCGCCAGCGACGATTCCAATTGAGCTGAAGTTTGCGAAGGACATTAAGAATGTGGATAAGATACTTACTGTTTTATCAGAAAGTTCCCCCATAATTGGTTGGAAGTCAAGGATTGCAACAAACTCATTCGAGATTAATTTTGTACCCATAATTGACCCTGCTTGAAGCATCTCATCCGCTGGAACACCCATTAAGAAGGCGATTGGAGAGAAGATGTATCCTACAATTGTTGTAAGGTCGATGCCAATAAGTCCGTCAAAAATGCCATTTAATAAGGCAAGCAAACTTAAATACCCAATCAGCATTGCACTTACGACAAGGACAACTCGACCTCCATCAAGGGCGCCCATACCGATGGCATCAAAGATGTTTTTAGAATGAATCATGTCTTCAATAACAATTTCGTTCTCTTCTTTTGAAACGATTACTGGAGCGATGATAGATGAAAGAATCAAAGCACTGAACACGTTTAGAACTACGGCAATCAATACATACTTAGCTGGAAGCATTGTCATATATGAAGCGATAAGCGCAGCCGATACACTTGCCATAGCAGATGTTGAAACGATAAACAAACGATTTTTATTTAAGTTGTTAATGGATGATTTAATAGCAAGGATAGACTCTGATTGACCAAAGAACATGGAATTGACTGCATTGAAACTCTCGATTTGGGGTAACCCAGTTACTTTAGAAATGAGACCCCCAATGTATTTAATTAAATATGGAAGTACTTTCAAGTGAGTTAACAAGGATAATAATGCAGATGTAAAAATAACTGGCAGCAAGACATTCACGAAGAAAGGTGAACCACCTTCAGGAATCCAGCCTCCAATAACAAAGTCAACGCCTTCAGTGGCATATCCTAATAATTTATTGAAGCCGGATGAAATGACATCAATTACCTTTAAGCCTCCTGATGTACCTAGAAGCAACCAAGTAAACACAGCTTGAATAACGAACATAACACCGACAGCCTTGACATTAACGTTCTTTTTATCATTTGACATTAGGTATGCAGTACCTAATAAAAGAATTATGCCAATTAATGATATAATTACACTCACGGTTGTATCTTTCCTCTCATTTTCTTTATTTTATTTGAAGCCATTTAAGTCCATGTTTGATGGCCCTTATGAATAATAATGGCAAACCCCGATGTCGAACAAGGACATATGTCCTATATGGAGCTATTTATAAAAAGTAAAATTAACATGAAAAGTCACGCAATTCATTTGGCAATAGTTGTCCGTTTACCCTTCGAGGGTATTCCCTTTATACTGACTATAATTAGTGAAGCAGGAATAGGTGAATAGACAGCATGAATGCAGCAGAAATAGAGATTTCGTCATACTTGGAGAAATTTGGATTAGAAAAGATATTTTCAGGTTTGAATGAGGATGATTTCGAGCAGGTTTATATCCCTAAAGGAGATATCCTATGTTTGAAGGGCGAGGAAATGAAATATATGTATCTGATTGTCGAAGGGAAAGTGAAGATTTATGCCGCGACTTCAGATGACAAGAGATTGATTCTCCGCTTTCAAAAGGCTTTGGAAATTATTGGAGATATCGAATATGTGCATAATCCAATTGTTCATCATACGGTGGAAGCGGTCACTGATTGCAAAGCTCTGAAGGTATCCTATGAGACAATCAGAAGAAAGATTGGGGATGACCCCGCATTTCTTCATTTCATGCTTAAGGCAGTCACAAGGAAATTCAGTGATAAAACGAATGCTGTAACCTTTAATCTTCTATATCCAGTGGAGGTCAGGGTAGCTAGTTATTTATTGTCCATCACCAATCCGTATGAAGATAAGTCCTTTTTTCATGACATTACTCATGGATCCAGTCTGACAGATATTGCTGATATGATTGGTACGAGCTATCGTCATTTGAACAGGGTACTCAAGAAATTATGTATGGACGGTGTTATTGACCGGACCGGCGGAAAATTATTCGTGAAAGACATGGATGCTTTGGCAAGAATTGCTGAACATAATATATATGAATAAGTGGAAAGCTCTCCTAGCATAGGAGGGCTTTTTTTGTATGCTGTTTTTTATGATGAATAGCTTAATCAATCCGTTCCATACTAAATGACAAAGGAGCCTTGATATGACATTGAAATATGAGTTGAGCATTTGTCTGGCCAAATTAAAGGCAATTGAGACAGGGCTGCAGAAGGAAGCAGAGCGTGCCGACAATGCAGAAGACGCGAGGACCTATCGGGATGCCATGCGGATGATTAGTGATATTCGTGAAGATACGAAAAAAAGACTGGAGACGCTTGGGTGACCCAATGCGTCTCATAAGGATGTGAGAAGATGCCGGATTGGATTCATGTAGTATTAAGATCAATTCTCTTTATGATTATTCTGTTTATTATTACAAAGATACTGGGCAAAAAGCAGATTGCTCAATTATCGATGTTTGAATATGTGACAGGGATTACAATCGGAAATATAGGCGCTGAGCTCGTTATTAACTTACGTGAAAAATTTTATCTGGGGGTTATCGCTATGCTGGCTACTGCATCTATTCCCTATGCCTCCAGCTTCATTACGATGAAAAGCAAATCCATGCGCAATTTCCTTGACGGGAGAGGGACTGCCTTTATCGAAAAAGGCAAGGTACTTGAGGAAAACTTGAGAAAAGAGAAAGTAACCATTGATGAATTCCTCGAAATGATGAGAAAGGAAGGTGTCTTCGACCTTTCTGAGGTTGAGTATGCCGTTCTTGAAGCAAATGGATCTTTAAGTGTCTTGCTTAAAAAAGAAAATCGTCCGTTGACACCGAAGGACATTCAGTTATATGTAACGAACGAGGGGAAGTCTCACACGGTGATCATGGATGGCGTTATTTTGGATGAATCATTAGAGCGTGCGGGGAAAAGCAAGGCATGGCTAAAGAAGCAGCTAAAGGCTCAAGGTGTATCAGATGAAGATGTATTTATTGGACAGGTGAATGCATCTGGTGAGTTTAAGGCTGATTTATATGATGATTCCCAAAAGGGACATTCAGAGGATAAGCAAGTATTATTAGCTGCCATGCATAAATGCCGGAATGATTTTGAGTGGTTCTCCCTTTCTGAAAAAGAGGATGAGGTAAAGAAGGCATACAGGAAAAATGCTGAAAAGCTGGAACAGGTAATTGATAAGGTAAGTAATCTATTGCAAAAATAAAAGGTTTAAAAAGGATTGTCGAAGGGGTATTGGTAAAAATGGGATTATTATGAGTATAAAAGGTATGGAATAATCATATTGGGAAATATATACGTGCCTAATTATGTAGGACACCATGTTAAACTGTTATATGCATTGAGATGGAGATTTCCTCGTATATGACAATACTTCCTCGCAAGGCGGGAAAGAAATGGTGATGAATGAACAGACTTAAGATCGATAAATATATCAATTGGAAGGTCCTTTTTCTTGCCATAGCTGTTATCCTCTTTGTCAGCTTTTTTGATTCCATCACTAAAAGTCTCCTCTTTAAAGCCGTTAAGGCTGGTGACATTCAATATATTCGCGCCTCATTGGCAGATTCATGGCTTTATGCATACAGCTTGATGCTTGTCATAATGGTCATTCAGAATTCTTTTACGGTGATTCCGCTGATTTTGGTGATTACCATAAATATTGCTCTTTTTGGTTTTTTGAACGGCTTTTTATGGAGCTGGTTCACAAGTGTGATTGCCGCTGTTATTATCTTTTTGGCCGTTCGTTATTTATTCAGTGACTTTGTTTCAAAGAGAATCAGTGCCAAGCAGCTGAGAAGAATGGAAGAGAGGGGCTTTATGTTTGTCTTTTCAGCGAGGGTGCTTCCTTTTATTCCTACCAGTCTCATTAATATCCTGGGCGGCTTAAGCACTATTGGGCTTAAGGGTTTTACTATTGGAACCGCATTGGGCAATTTTATTTATTTCTTTTTGCTTGCCTTAGTGCCAGCAGGATTAATGTCCAGTGGGATAAATGATTTTATGTTCTATGGATTGACAGCTGCTGTACTTGCCTTCTTGATTTGGCTGAGAAGATTCAATGGAAGAAAGAAAATAAAGATGACAATGAAATCTGTATGGTTTAACAGGTGACAAGGAATGAATAATAGGCTGGGAGACAGAAATTTTGTTTTCCAGCCTATTTCTTTATGCGTTATAAATAGCAATGGCAGCAAGCATTAAGCCAATGGCTGCGAGCTTTTGCATGCTGATGGGCGCTGCGGCAGCTCCAAACAGCCCATAATGATTAATGACTGCTCCAATGATAATCTGGCCGGTAATAGCGATAAGGAGTGTTAAGGAGACCCCGATTCTTGGCACACAGAGAGTAATGGCCGCCACAAAGAAGGCTCCGAATAATCCCCCGGTTAATTGCCATTTTGGCACCGTTGTGATTGGTGGAAAACCGCCTTTTCCGAACAGGAGGACAAGAATAATTAAGACAATGGTTCCGGCGGTAAAGGAGATGAGAGATGCCTCTAAAGGACCAATTCTTTTTCCGAGCTCGCCATTGATTTGGCTCTGCATGGCAACGCCGCTGCCGGCTAAAAGGGCTAATAAGGATAATAAATATTTCATCATTATAAACTCCAATCATTATCGTGCATATAGTTTATATAGATAAAGCAAGGTGCCTATGAATGAAGCATTCAAAGTTATGTAAAAACCGGCATGAGCGCTGAGAAAGCTATTGATGAGACTGATCGATGTTACTCCCGGCAGAATCGGCCATGTGAGAAAAACATAGATGCAAAACAGGGGTGTAAGTATTAAGCATAAGGTAAGTAATCCTCGCAGCTTTGACATATATAAAAGAATGATAGAGCCAAAAAGGGAAAATCCAAGCAGCGGAAAGCTCTGCAACGTTTGCCATCCATTCACATGGCTTATATCCATATCTGTATAAAACCATGGGAGAAAAAGGCCGGCTGTACTGAGGACCAGACAGATGAAGATGATTCTTTGGATGTGGGTTGTTTTCATATATAAGCTCCTTCAACAATCAGGTTATCATCTATTATATTTCAATCATTCTTGTTTCAAAAGGGATGAAATAACTAGTCATCTTCTCCGAGAGCATTGAAATAGAAATCACCTACTAAATAGAGATGGGGCGTAGGTGTACATGCAAAATGCGAATGGTCTTTACTTCTCAATAACAAGAAGCACAACTCATTTACCCGAGCCGTGCTTTTTCGTTTATTGACTGATTCACCTTAGTTCGTTCATCAAGGGCAGGGAGGATTCGCGCAAATATGAGGACGCCCAGGAACCCGATAATCGCGATAAAGATAGTCGTGCCAAGTTTAGGCAGATAAGCACTTATGGTAATTGTAATTGAGCAAATGAGATTGCCGATATTATACGTTAACCCATTGACGGCCAAATAGGAGCTGCGCGCATGCTCTGGCGGTAGATTAGCGAGATAATTTTGCTGAACTGGCACCCGCAGGACTTCGCCAATCGTTGCAAACAGCATCGCTGCGAATAATAGCCAAAGATTATTCGTATAGGAAATAATCGTATAGCCTGCTACGAATACTAGGCAGCTAGTCAGTAATACGGTCCGGTCATTTAAATTGGCAATCATTCTGGTGGCAAATAAGGCTAGGAAAACAACGAGAATTGTGTTTTCTGTGCGGAGAAAACCGGTCATTTCAATTCCGCTGAATTCAAATCCGAACAAGCTTTGTAGAGGAAAATCATCTGCAAGACGAACTCCGATATAGTTCGTCAGCTGAAATTCCATGGATAATACGAGAACGCCTGCCAGTACGAAGAGGACAAATACCCTGTCGCTGAACACCTCTTTATAATTGCTGATAAGCTTTCGTGCATGGTCTGCCGGTCTTACTTCTTTTGTTGAGGCAGGGATGTAGGATTCATGAATGACAAAGGTGATAAGGAACCAGGTTATAAGTGTCGTAACCGATAATGCGAGCAATAGCTCAAATAAGTGCTCTTTAAACAAGAAGCCGCCAGCAATACCGCCGATGGCGATGGATAGATTATTAGCCCAGTAGATAATGGTATAGATTGTCTTTCGTTCTTCAGGTTTGCTCACATCAATAAGCATCGCTTGATTAGCTGGACCGGCAAGACCCCAGCAAACACTATTGACTGTCATCATGAAAAAGGTGATAAGGGGTGCGGTAAGCCATGGTGAGTTGCAAATCATCATGGTTGAAAAGGCAAGAAAGCGCATGGATTCCGCAACCACAATAATCTTTTTGCGCCCAAACGTGTCTGAAAAATAACCGCCAAAGAAATTGATGGCAATCCCGACAAATACATTGATCAATAATAAGAGGCCAGCTGTTTTCAACCCGAAATGAAAGGATAAATAAATGGCCATGAAAGGAAAGACCATACTCCCAACTGCCGAGCTTAAGAAAGTTTCAATAATTCGTATTTTAATGGTTCGGTGAAACTGAAAGAAGTTCATCTTATTCTCCCTCTCTATGTTCTATCTTCCATCTTAGTATTATTTTCCACCCGTGGGAAGATGGTAATTGATGAACTCATTATATTTCTTTTCGTCATGAGGGGAATCAGAAAAAGGACCGAGCCGCTGTCATCCTTTTGATGTAGAGACCCGGTTCCTCACAATCAATCTATTATTCTTGTAACGCTGTAACGTTTGCAGCGATTTCCTCATATAGCGGGTATACATTAAACGGTTTTGTATGGCTGCTCAGGCTTAAAATTCCGATAAAATCGAGATGATCCCACGTATTTTTGATAGGATGATAGTTCCATACGCCCTTTTCAGGGGAACCGCTATAGGCTTTATGCGGCTGACCCGATGGATAGAAGGAGGATACAGTGCTGACAAGCCCGTCATTTGGCCACCAGCTTTCATCAATGATTGGTCCTTCGGCCGGATTGTCTCGTGTAAATTTGCCAATGAAGCCTGTCGATGCCAATACAATTGGATGAGAAGATACAATAGGGAGATGATGCCCTGTTAACAAGGAAGCTTTAGAGGCCTGACCAGTATATGAGAAATAATAGACATTAGGTTTCGTATCAACCTCCTCATTCAAGATGGCCGCTCCTAGCGTGCTTAAGTCATAGGCGCTGATATCTTCGCTATCCCATACCTTGCTGTTCATGACTCGGGTCATATAGGAGGTGAAGGTCTCGCCTGCTTGTCTGCGAATACCCCAGTGGTCCAATTTGAAATCGTAGAGAAGGTTTTCTTTGCTGATGCCTGTCACGGTAGATAGGTTAAGCACAAGATTCTTGATGAAGTTAATGAGGTTATTTTCATTATCGGCAAAGGTCGAACCGTTATGAGGGGTCGCTATGCTTGTCGCGCTGTGTACCCAGGATTTCCCGCCTTCGAATAATGAAGCGATTGTTCCTTCTGGATGTGTGTCCTGATAGGCTTGTTCTGCTTCGCTGCCATCCTCTAGGAGGTCAATGACACTGCGGATTGTCAGGCCTCCCATACTATGCCCGACTAAATGGATAGGATGGTTCTCATCCCATTCAGGGTAGATGCCTGCGTAGGTGCGGCCGTATCTGGCATGGCCGTGCTCCTCTGCGTGAGCTGCTCCGTAATCAATCGTTCCGCCTTTAATATAATAATAAAGCTCTACGGAACGGTCATAATTACTAGCGACAGGGCTGACGGTTGCCTGATAAGCTTCATAGCCCATATTATTCAAGTGGCCGATAACATCCTTTGTTCCTCCCCAATAAGGGTATCCAGCGAATTCACCTTCACCCCAGCCGCCGAGACCATGAACAAAAACAATGGGATAGTTATTCCCCTCGTTATCAGCCGCCTTTCCTTGAGATGGATAAAGCGGTATCATGAGCAGCAGGATTATGACAGCTATCAACAATTTACCTTCCTTCAAATACCTTTCCTCCTCTAAATATCGTTTACAATGTCTGATAATTCTGTCTATTAAACATATTATGGCAACGCTTTCATTTGGACAAGTGATAATTAGGCGGCCTGCTGAAAATGAGAGGAAACTCCTAATCAGGCACATGTCTGCAGTCATAGGGCATAGAAAGTATTTGTTAAACAATCATAAAGCGAAGAGCATGATTCATAATCTATATAATAAGACAATGACAATGGGGAGGACTTCTTTATGGCAGCTAGGTCGGGAAAGCAGTATGTGCAGGCCATTAATCGGTTGAAAGCAAATGTATGGATTGACGGGAACAAGATTTCCGGGAATATATCCGACCATCCTGCGCTGAAAGGGGTCATCAAAAGCACTGCAAAACTGTATGATGTTCAATTGCGTAAAGAAAATCAAGACATTATGACTTTTCGTTCCCCTTCTTCAGGTAAACTGGTGGGAACCTCGTTTTTGAAGCCTGAAAGCAAGGAGGATCTTGAAAAGCGGCGTTTATCCACACAGCTTTGGGCAAAGGAAAGCGGTGGGCTTTTAGGACGCTCACCGGATTATATGAATACAGTGATGATGGCTTTTGCTTCTTCGAGTGAGATTTTCTCTCTGCAAGATTCTCGTTTCACACAGAATATGAATACCTTATTCGAACAGGCACGTGAGAAGGATTTATGTTTCACACATACCTTTATCAATCCGCAAGTGAATCGTTCCTCTTATTATATTGAGAATGTCACCGAAACAATCGCTGCCCAAACGGTTGATATAAAAAAGGATGGCATCGTTATTCACGGCGCCCGCCTGCTTGCGACTCAAGGGGGAATTACGGATGAAATACTTGTTTATCCTTCAGGCGGAGCGGCAGGTAATTCAGATATGGCCTATGGTTTCTCCATTCCGAGCAATACACCAGGGTTGAAATTTATCAGCCGTGAACCCTATAGCTATCGTGAATCGGTTTTTGACCACCCGTTGAGTTCACGTTTTGATGAGCTAGATATGATTGTTGTCTTTGATCATGTACTCGTACCATGGGAGAGAGTATTCTTTTATCAGAATCCTGAAATTGCCTTAAAAGCTTATCGAGAAAGCAGCTTTCATCTCCTGGCGGTTCACCAGGTAACAAGCAGAAGAATCGTGAAATTGTCATTTATGCTTGGGGTTGCCAAGAAACTGATAAATACAATACAAGTTGGAGAGTATCCGCATATCCATGAAAAAATTAGTGAAATGAAGGTCGGAATCGAGTCCTTAAAAGCATTGGTGATTGCGGGTGAAAGAAACGCATCACTTGATCAATGGGGGGTGATGGTCCCAGAGCAAAACGCAATGGACGCAGCCGTCATGTTATTTCCAAAGCTATATCCCCGTTGCGTAGAAATTATTCAGCTGATTGGCGCAAGCGGGCTCGCATCCTTACCGACCGCAGCTGACTTCTCTTCTGAGATAAAGGATGATCTAGAATTGTATATGCAGGCAGCAACCGTTGGAGCTAAGGAGAGAGTGAAGATCTTCCGGCTTGCTTGGGATTTGACGATGAGTGCATTTGGTTCACGGCAGACACTCTACGAGAGGTTTTTCTTTGGAGATGCCATTCGTCTTGCCTCTGGGCATTATTATAATATAAACAATAGTGCGACAGAGATTGTGGACCAATTCTTGGATGGGTATGAGGAGTAGAATATAATCAAAAGCTGCATCTCATGTTCAATTTTTGTCCGTCACCCTGTTTTTAACCTCTGAGCAATAATCAGGGGTTATTTTTGCTGGTGATTTTCTAATCTCTGTCTAATTTCTCCTTTTCTCCCTTGGAATATAATACCTATCAGAAAAGCCTGTTAAGAATAGGAATATAATCATAGAATATCATTATGTGTTTAAACCATGTAATGAAGGAAGTAGATGTATGGAATATACCAATGATACCAGCAAGGACAATGGCATGAAGGGAATAGCGGAAGAACTGCTGAATGTGACCCAGCAGGCTGCTATTGCTGCCTATCCTCTTATAGGGAAATGTGATAAATTGCGCGCGGATGATGCGGGGACAAAGGCAATGAGGTATCATCTCAATAATGTTGATATGTACGGCAGAATCGTGATAGGCGAGGGAGAAATGGATGAAGCGCCTATGCTTTATATAAATGAAGAGGTCGGTACAGGGAAGGGTATTGCAGTAGATATTGCCGTCGACCCAATAGAGGGGACCAATCTGATGGCTACGGGGAAGGATAATTCATTGGCGGTTTTGGCTGCTGCCAGGAGCGGCTGCTTATTACATGCCCCGGATATGTATATGAGAAAATTAGCTGTTGGACCTGAAGCAAAAGGCAAAATAGACATAAATGCTCCTTTGACAGACAATATGAAGGCAGTCGCAAAGGCTCAAGGCAAGGATATCCGAGAATTGACCATCATGATTCAAGAAAGGGACAGGCATAGGGAATTAATTAACGAGGTTCTTCAAGCCGGTGCTAAGCTTAAATTGTTTTCAGATGTTGATATTACTGGGGCTATCGGAGCTGCGATGGATAATATCGAGATTGATATGCTCGTTGGAACAGGGGGAGCTCCTGAAGGTGTTGTCACAGCGGTTGCGCTTAAATGCCTCGGAGGAGATTTCCAAGGACAGCTTGTCCCGCAAAATAAGATGGAATATAATCGCTGTCGCGGGATGGGAATAGAAGATCCCTATAAGGTGCTTCAAATGAATGACATCGTTCAAGGTGATGATATTCTCTTCTGTGCCACTGGCATAACGGATGGTTTATTCCTTAATGGAGTCAAGCAAAGAAAGAGCGGAAAGATGTACACTCATTCCTTGCTGTTGGTCGGTGCCAATGCAAAGAGATATGAGCTTATTGAAGGCTTCCATAGCTGATTATGAGTCGGACTAAAGAGTCCGGCTTTTTTTTTTTTGTTGTCAAAAATCTCCAACCGGATGATAAAATCATATCAAGATAATCCGTATTACGTAGTCTCGCTAAAAAGGAAAGTGGATGAAGGAGGGATTGGAAATGTTTTTATACAAGGTGAATGAGGAGCTGTCTCTTGAATTATTGCAGCAGCATCATAGGTATGAGCTCTATGATTTAATAGATACAAATCGGGACCATCTACGCAAATGGCTGCAATGGGTCGACAAAAGACAATCCCCAGAGGATTTCGAGCCGATTATAAAGGCGTGGCTCCAAAACTATGGGGAGAATAATGGGTTTGATGCAGGAATTCGCTATAAGGGCCAATTGGTTGGGATGGTTGCCCTTCACTATATTGATTGGACGAATCGTACGACAAGCATAGGGTATTTTTTAGCAGAAAGCGCCCAGGGGAGAGGAATCATGACGAAAACCCTCCATGCTTTGCTGGAGTACATATTCTCTGTTTTAGCTCTTCATCGTGTAGAGATTGAGTGTGATCTTTCAAACGATAGAAGCTTGGCTGTTCCAGCACGATTAGGTTTTGTGCAAGAGGGCATCAAGCGGCAGGCGCACTGGCTGTATGATCATTATGAGGACCTGGTTACGTTTAGTTTATTGGCAGATGAGTGGATGCGGTGTTCCTCGTTCCAAACGACTTAAGGGCGTGCATGCACCTCCTAAAGCATACCCGCTTGTGAATTTTTAAGGCTTGGCCAGTACCATTCTTGATGCGAGAAAGGTAAAGGGTATAGAGAAAATGGATGCCACGAGCGGAGCAATCGTGTCGGGCAGCTGAAGCATTTGAACGGAAATGAAAATCGTACCAGTGCTGATGGCGATATTGACCAAGTAGGTGAGCGGGAACTGCAGAAACTTCTTTAAGGTAGGCTTCGTTCGATAGGTAAAGTAGGTATTCATGAAGAAGGAGCCAATAATACTGATGAAAAAACTAATAAAATGAGCTCCTAAATAATTGAATTCAAGAATATTTTTAAAGAGTAAATAAAAGATATAATAATTAATGGTATTCATTATTCCAACAAGATTAAACTTCCAAAATTCCTTGTCCGTAAACATCATGTGTATTACCAGCCTTCTGTATGGTCATTATGGAATAGTATGCACATATGAGAGAGGGCTAAAAACACATAATAAAAAACCGGAATTCAAAAAAGAATTCCGGTTTTACGTCCAAACATTATATTCTTTTAATAAATCCATTCCAATATCCCGATAATAGGGCAACTGGGTTAGATCATACTGATTCGGCTGTCCAATTAAATAGCTGCGAAATTCCTCTGCCTGTTTTCGTTGATCCTCGGTCAAGCTTGGATGATTGTCGAGAACAACATGTCCGAGTTCATGCAGAATTTGTGAATGGACAACTAGTATTTTATCTCTTGGTGTATTCTTCGCGGCATAGTGCAAAGACTGCAAATAATGACTTGCTGCTTCTTCGTAATTTCCTGTTAGATAGGCGAGTTTCCCAGCTGCTTCGTACACATTCATTTTTTCCATATCGGTTTTAGCAAGCTGAATCGCGGATCTGTATGTGTCGAGCGCCTTTTGGAATTCCTGCTTTTTTGTATAATTTTCTGCTAATAATATGGTTGAAGGGAGAATCATCTTTCTGACTCTTCTCGGTGTTTTGTCTGTTATAGAGTTCAGCCCTTTTTCAAAATTGACGATGGCTTCGTCAATATGATTGTTTTCATCTGCCTTAATAGCCTTTTGCAAGTAATCTTCTGACTGATTGGAGGTGTTGAAAAAATTTAGTTTTTGCATATAAATCACCTCTTTCACAAAATCGTATATCAATATAATTATAACATACAAAACGTACAAATGTTGCAAGATTTTGAAAATTATATTTGATTAAAAACCCGTTCTGTCCTTGAACGGGTTTTTGTCTTACTGTTTCTCTTGTTCTTTCGTGACTTTCCCTGGGAACCACCAGTTCCATTTCCCCAGCAGTCTCATCAGGGCGGGTACAAGGACCATTCGGATGAGCGTGGCATCAATGAAGATGGCGAGCGCTACCCCAACTCCTACCTGCTTGACGGGGACGATATCTGTGAAGGCAAAGGCACCAGTGACAGCGATCATGATGGCAGCGGCTGATGTGATAATTCGGCTTGTAGTCGTCAAGCCCTCAAGGGTCGCCTTATCATTATCCCCGGTCTCCAGGTATATCTCACGAATACGGGAAATCAGGAAGACTTCATAGTCCATGCTCAGCCCAAAGACAATTGCAAAGATGAAGATAGGAATCATGAGGGCGATGGGATTGGGATCTACCCCGAGATGTCCCTCTTGGAAAATCCAGACGATCAGACCGAATGCAGCCCCAAGAGATAAAATATTCATCAAAATTGCCTTAAGCGGAATCAGAATGGAGCGGAAGGCGACCATTAGAATCAAGAACGTTGCACACACAATTAAGATTAAGCCTTTAGGTGTTTGTGAACCAATCTCATCGTATATTTCCTGGTTAAATTTCGCCCGTCCGCCTGCTGTGTAGGTCAGCTCCGTATCAATACTGTCCTCTTCTAGGTCTCGGACATATTCCTTTGCTTCTGTCGAATCATAAGGAGCATCAAGCTCAAGCATGATATAGGTTGTATCCTCATTAACCATGGTTTCTAATGCCGGTTCAAGCTGTGTCCGCATTTGTTCAGCTTGCAAGGCTTGGTTTAATCGGTCGGCTGAACCCGTGTCCGTGATGGAGAAAATTGAATCGATATTTGTCACGAGAGGATTTTCTTTTAGTTCCTTTATGAATCCTTCCACCTGTTTCAATGAGCTTGTGGACAGAATGCTATCATCTGCCTGAAGGACAATAGGCATATTGGTATGGTCCTCGGGCTGGAAGTTTTCCTCAAAGGTTTCATAGGCAATCCGTGTTTCACTGTCAGCCGGTAATGATTCAGCATCTGGAATCTCAAGCTCGATATGACGGATTGGTGTCGCGATGAGAAGTAAAATAGCTAAAGCTGCTAAAGCTGTCAATATTGGCTTCTTCATAACATATCCAGCAAATTTTCGCCAAGTAGAGGCATCCTCATCCCGATTCTTTAGAATCATCGCTTTATTGATATTCTCTCCAAGGATGGAGAGAAGTCCTGGCAGAAAGGTTAAAGCGGAAATGACAGAAACCAATACGACGACAATTCCTCCAACAGCTACACTTCTAAAGATATCAATTTGAATGAAAAGCATACCAGTTAAGCCTAAGATTACACAAATCCCGGAAAAGCCAATGGCTCGACCAGCTGTCTTTGTCGTAATCGAGACAGCCTCCTTTACGCTATGATGCTTCAATTCCTCCCTGAAGCGATTAATGTAAAGCAAGGCGAAGTCAATGCTGACGGCAAGTCCAATCATTGGTGCCACATTTAGGACGAAAACCGATAAATTGATGATTTGTCCAAGGAAATAAATAATTCCCATCGCGGTAACAACAGCGACTGCTCCGGTCAATAAAGGAATAAAGGCTGCAATCAATCCCCCGAATGCTAATAGGAGAACAATCATGGCAACTGGGACACCAATCAATTCGGCATTTTTTAAGTCCTTTTGAGAGGCCTTATTCATTTCTTCCTCAATTACATCACCGCCAGTTAACGAAAGCGAAATGGCGTCATTTTTTAACTTTGCATTCAGCGCATCGATGTTGTCCGCAGGCTCTCTCTCTTCCTCAAAGGAAATGGAGGCATAGGCAACGTCCTCTTTAATTTGAGAGGGATTTTCAAGCGGTGATGATACAGATGTGATTCCATCAATGGATTCAAGCTTCTTTAAAGTATCTTGAATGTGCGTCTCAAATTCTTCCTCGCTTAACTTCTCGCTGTTTTCAAATAAAACGATATAAGGTGATGAAGATTGACCGAAATGATCTTCAAGCAGTTGATTTGCTTGATCATAGGAAGAATCCTTCATTTCAAAGCCGCTGCCTTGAAGGATTCCCGGCATTTTCAAAGCAAAGAATCCCATGGTGATGGTGAAGATAATCCAAAATAGTACAAGTCCTTTTCGATATGTATACATAATGTCCTCCCTTCGAGAATTAAACGACTATTGATATATACCCTATTGATAGTAAATATGCTCTCCTATCCCTATTGTCCTGTATTTTCCTTGTTGATTCAATTATGCGACAATTGGTAATTATTAAAATATGTGTACAGAGAATAAAATGAGGGGAATAAGTGAATAGTACAACTTAGTACAGACAACAAAGGAGGAACATTATAAATGAAAAAATTATTATCCATTCTGACTATTTTTTGTATGGCATTCATGGCGGCTGGCTGTAATGATGATAATAGCAGTGGTCAAACGAATGACAATACGGCAAATGAGGAATCATCCAATAACACGAGCAATTCAGATCAGGATACCAATAACGAAACAAATACAAACGCCACTGAAACAAAAAATGATATTCCATTCAATGAATTCAGCTTAGAAGTAAAATATCCAAACAACAAAGAATATGAAGCGGATTATGAATATGAAAACAATACCGTGGATGCATCCATTGAGGATGATTTGAACAACAAACGGGTAACCGGTGATGATGCCGAAAGTCAATTACGTGATATCTTGAAGTCACTGGACATCGATGCTCAAACCTCTGAGGATGATGTAATCTCTAAGGTGATCTCAAGCTTTGATGTAGCAGACGATTATCAAGAAATTGATGTAGACATTACCTTCACAGATGGAACTGAGAAAGAGTATCGTAAAACAAAATAAGAAAGTAAAAAGCGCAGATTTTGATTCTGCGCTTTTTGTATGGAAACAGCGATCAGTTTGCCTATTTCCATCCTCTGAAGTATAGCTTAATTCTTCTCGATATCTCTTGAAAGAGATTTTCCTTCTTCCCATTCTGTTCATTTTTCTTAGCCTTCCATTCATTTAATGCAGCGACCGTAATCAAGATTGCTCCTCCAATAAAGAGATACCACCACCAAGGGAGATTCCCCCAATACGGTCTTGTCTGAAGGAATACATTTAATAGAATCATGCTTATGCCTGTCGAGAAATACAATAGGCGTTTGCCATAAAAGCCGTAGATGGCAGCCGCTAAGGAAAGAGAGCCGACGGTAATAGCTTCTTCAACGCTATTTTCAAGAATCGCGTCATACACAATCAGTGCTGAGGTCAGAACGAGTGCAATCTTATGAAGCTGACTGAGTGTTCCATTGTATCTCCAGACCTTCTTTTCCAAAATCAAAAGAACGAAAATGAGCGGCAATAGATAAGCTTCCATTTCTACATATGAAGGGAGGCCAATATTGCTTATTAGAACATAATATGGTTGAAGCAACGCCATTATTGTAACGGTCATCATGATTCTGCGCCATTTTTGATTTTCGAATCGCTGAATCTGGACATAAAATAGACCAGCAGCCACAAGACCCGGCAGCATCTTTAAGAAAAGGAATGTATCATGTGGCACGGGAAAAGCAACTAGGTAAATAAAAGAACCGACCAAGTACCAATCCAAAATGGGCTCACTCTTTATCCATTTTCCTGAATGCTGAAATGGCTGCTTGAATGTCGAAGTTCCCATAACAGTGAATAGAAGAATCGCTGTCATAGCTCCCGCAAGTTCCAGGTACATGGAGTCTGATAAATAGGTACTCACATATCCTTTCCATATCAGGATAAAGGTGAGCATCGGCCAAAGCAGGATGAAAAACAGCCTTGTTTGATGGATGAAAAATATCAGTAACCCAGAATAAATGAGCACAAAAATGATGGAATAGCCTTCATCCATAAAGAAGGAGGAGGGCAGGCCAAGAGACATGAACAGCACGATGAAATACATGAGGCGTTTCTTAGTAGCTGGATTAGCCAGCAGCCAATAAAAGAAATAGGTCAGGGCTGAAATAAAAGGCACAAGCGCTAGGGTGGATAACGACCAATCCATCTTAAGCCCCCATTCTCCAATCATTAAGGGAACGAAGCTCATAGAAAGGTACAGTGTCAGCTTTTTCATCCATTCCATATGAACCAGCCTGCCGGCGTAATAGAAGAGACCAATCCCAAGGATGTATTCCCAATCAGCACTCATGCCTGTTATCTCAAGTATCATGCAGGCTACGAGGAAGCTAATGAGTGCGGTATAGAGGAAGAATGGAAAGATAGCTATTCTTCTCTTGAGGTAATATTCTGCTGCAGCCAAAAGGACAGGACCTAAGAGACAGAGGAATGAAGCCCAACTGCCGGTATCAAAGAGCCGGATTGCGGCAAAATAGGTGAACAAAAAGGCAAGCCCTGCTCCAATCCATAGGTAACGAACGGAATTGATTTTAGCCAGATGGCTGAATAAAATCATGCCAAAAGCAAAGAGGAAAACAGGCCATAAATTGTCAGGCTCATTGATTGCCGGGACAAAACAGAGAAGAATACCTAAGGCATATAATCCTCCTGATAGATAATCAAACATTAGACGGATCTTCGGCAGCTTTCTATAAGCAGCAAGGGCCGTGAGCCATAGGATGATGGCCAGGTAGAAGGGAATCCATTTCCCATCTACAGTAGAAAATTCGCTGAAAAAGGAATACCAGCCAACCGCTAAAAGGAATGGAACGACCTTCGCTAAGGGAGACTGTCTCTCTATATATAAGAGGATGGATTGAATGATGGTAACCAGCCAAATACCAAAAGGGACAGAATCAACTGCTGCATAGCCTGCCAATAAGAGAAAAATGAGATGCACCGCATTGTAATAGACCATTTTATACTTCTGAAGGTAAGAAAAAGGAGCAAAGAGAACAACACCATACATGATGAGCGTGCTGATTAATAGGAACGGCCAAGTCAAACTCATATGGGTCCAATCAGACAAGGCTAGGCCGAGTGAGAAGCAGCCTAAAAAGAGATAGACAATTCCAAATCCAGCGATTGGAACAAGCTGGATCTTCTTTGTGAGTGCAAGGATGGTTGCATACATAAGGAAATAGGCAATGGACGTCACAAATTCATCCCCGTTCTGTACAAAGAAGGTATCAAGTGAGACATAACTAAACGCAATAAATGTCACTGCTGTGCCAGTGTATCGATACAGAGTGCTCCAATCGGCAGATGAGCGTTCCTGCTGGAAATGGAGAAGTGCGGTAAATACAAATCCTAAGGCAGCCATCAGAAGAACAGCAGCCTCATGAGATAAGTGATTAAAGGTTTGATACACCCCGTAAATCAGCAAAATCGGGAAGATATAGTAATATTCTTTTCGATTCTGATACTGGCTCACCAAAAGGTACAGTACACTCGAAAGAAGAATGCTAAAGCCGTTAATTGTCTTGCTTTCAAAGAGGAAAAGGGTGAAAAGTGAGACGAGTACAAGATTGGCCTGTATGTATAAATGATAGTGGTTGGTGAACAAGGTGTGATTCACCCAGCTTGTTAACCGCTCTCTTCCTATAAGAAGCAGAAAATTAATCAAGGTCATGCAAAGGAAGAACAGGTCTTCTGATATAATGATGAATTTGACCAAGAAACCCACTGTAATGGTAATCCCAGCATAAACAAAAGAAGTGAAAAACAAGGAGAAATGCCTCCGCATGAAATAAAGGTATAAGGCAGTTGTGATGAAGGAAGATAGAAAGCCGAAGAGGTATCTTCCGCCACCGTCAATCGAAAGCCAAGTGCCAAACAGGTGGAAATAGCCTGCGCTGACCCATATAACGGGGAAAAACAATGCAGCTAAAACGAGAAAGCTGAAGGAACTCTTAGTGATTTTGAAAATCTTATCTGTCACAAGGTGAATCCCGTAAAAGAAAAGACAAATAAGTGCAACCCATAAGGTTTTCGCAATAGGCGAATAGGAGCTCCAATTATTTGTTGCGAACATAAGTCCTCCAAACAAGAGCATAATGACCCCCGCAATTAATGACCAAGTAATATTCCTTTCTCTAAGCTCTGCCTTAGATTTAGGTGCTTTTTGTTTGATCGGCTTAACCGCTGCGGCGGATTTTGGCGGATTTTCGATTGGCTGATGAACAGCCGGCCGGTTATTCAGTGCCTGGCTTTTCTCGATTTGGAATTGTTCATGGGCTGTATAGACTTGCTTGAATGCCTTATCTGAAATAAGCCCGGAGCGATAAAGCTTTCTGAGATGTGTTATAAAAATATCCTCGTGTTCCAATGGGCATTCCTCCCTTCCTTTAGGAATATATTCCGGACTGTATTGGTAAACTCCTTTTTTTGTATCAGTCTCGTTACAAAAAGATTAAACGAGTTATTTATTTGTTTAGTTTATTAGTAAATGGCTATAAGAATTGTAACAACTTGGAATAAGGAGAGGAACTGAGTGGACAACAAAGAAGAGAAATTGAAAATGACGCGTGCCGAGGCGGGCAGAAAAGGCGGGCTTGCCACCGCGAAGAAGCATACCCCTGATTTCTACAAAAAGATTGGACAAAAAGGCGGTAAATCAACGGCAGACAAGCATGATAAAGAATTCTATCAAGGAATCGGGCAAAAAGGCGGAAGCTCAACCTCTGAAAAGCATACAAGTGAATTCTATAAAGAAATTGGCCAAAAGGGCGGAAGTGCGACAGCAAAGAAATTCGATAAGGACTTCTACCGAGAGATTGGGAAGAAGGGCGGAGAGACAGCTGCTAAGAACCGGAATGGCCAGGCGAAGGCCGGAAATGGCTAAATGTCCTATAGGGGACTGGTTTTAAGAAGTTTGCCTCAGTATGAGGCGGGCTTCTTTTTTATATACTGATTTTTCCCGTTGCACATTCATGAAAGTTAGGTATAAGATGTAATAGGCATAACGAATGAAAAGGAGTTGATATTATTGAGTAACTACGACTCGGGAGACCCGGACACGAGTAAAACTGGGGAACCCAATGGTGCTTTTTTTGAAAAGTGGGGAAAGATAATAATCAATCCTGTCAAAAGAGTTGGTGCTTCCCTCTAAAAGAGGAGGTTTTTGTTACATGTTGGAATACTACATTACAGACTCAGCAAATACATTGAAAAAAATTGATGACCTGCAAAAGGGCTGCTGGGTGAATATGGTCGCGCCGAGCGAATCAGAGATTAAGCTTATATCAGAACGCTTGAACATTCCGGAAGACTTCATTAAAGACCCGCTCGATGATGAGGAGCGCTCACGTTTGGAGAAGGAAGATAATCATGTATTGATTATCGTTGACTTCCCCTACATTATTTATGATGATTCAGGCTTCCCTGTCTATGAAACCCTCCCGATTGGTTTGATTGTGACAGAAGAATGCTTTATCACCATCTCACTGATTGAGAATCCAATTATCATGGACTTCATTAATAAGAAAATAAAAGGGTTCTTTACGTATAAGAAAACCCGTTTTGCCTTGCAAATTCTCTTTCATATCTCCACCTACTATTTACGATACTTAAAGCAAATCAACCGGAAGACCGATGACATAGAGAAAGAACTCCATCAATCCATGAAGAATGAGGAATTATATGCCTTCCTCTCCTTGGAGAAGAGTTTAGTTTATTTTACAACATCCTTAAAATCCAACAAAATTGTGCTGCAGAAAATGCTGCGCCTCAATCATTTGAAAATGTATGAAGAGGATAAGGATTTGCTGGAGGATGTCATTATTGAAAACACCCAGGCGATTGAAATGGCTGAGACGTATCACTCAATTCTTACCAGTATGATGAATACATTCGCATCGGTTATCTCAAATAACTTAAATATCGTCATGAAATTCCTGACTTCCATCACCATTATCTTGTCTTTCCCGACGATTGTGGCCAGTATATATGGAATGAACGTTGATCTGCCTTATCAAAACAATCCTTATGCCTTTATAGGCGTTATATTTGTTGCACTTTTGTTATCATCTGTCACAACTATCATATTTTGGAAGAAGAAGTACTTTTAAAGATAGCGGTTCGCTATCTTTTTTTTTGGGGCAGACTAAGCTTATTCGCTATTGAAGTAAGAAGAATGGTGGTAGTCCTTAGTTGAAAGGGATATAAGATAGAGCTACACTTAAGGTTTGTGCAGGAAATATTTGTTTAATTAGATGAGGTGAATACATCAGTGGAATTTAGAGAAAGTGCGGCTAAACGGGTTGCTTGGATCAGTATTTGGAGCAATATTATTCTTACGCTTGGAAAGCTGTTCATCGGCTTATGGGCAGCCAGCGATGCTTTATTTGCGGATGGTATTCACTCGGCGGCTGATGTGTTTGCTTCTGTTATTGTCTTATTAGTCATAAGGGTCTCCAATAAGCCTGCAGACCTGGAGCATCCATATGGACATGGAAAAGCGGAGGTTATTGTATCTGGCATTATCGGGATACTGCTCTTCCTTGTGTCTCTTTATATTGTCTATGAAGGCATTGCAGGGTTTTTCCACCCAGTGGAAGCTCCAAGCTTTATTGCGTTTTGGGTTGGACTGTTTTCTTATGTCGCTAAAGAATGCTTGTTCCGCTATTCAATGAGTGTGGGCAAGAGGATGAATAGTAAGGCCATCGAAGCGATTGCTTATGACCATAAAGCGGATATCGTAGCATCACTTGCCGCAGCGATAGGGGTGCTCGTATCCTATCTTGGTGATAAGTTTGGCATTGGGTTCCTTCTATATGGGGATAAAATTGCCAGTATATTCGTCGCTTATCTAATATTCAAGATTGCCAAGGAAATGCTGACGGAGTCCTTTGATATCCTTATTGAGCGCAATGTGAGTCAAGAGCTTATGGACCAATTCAGAGACATTGTGACAGCTTTCCCGGATGTCAGGCGCATTGACAGAATCAGAGCGCGAGAGCACGGACATTATATTATAATGGATATCCGCATCTCCATTGATCAAGATAAGACCATTAAGCAGGGACATGATCTTTCGCGTGATATTAAGCATACATTAATGGAGAAATTTGACCATATAGAGGAAGTATTGATTCATCTTAATCCATACTTTCCTGAATGACAAAAGCCAATTTGTGCCCCGGGGTGCAAGTTGGCTTTTTTATGTCCAATCATCAGAATGTTTTTTGCTATTTTTTCCTTTGGATAATGATATAGTAGAAAATAATAGTGACGGGAAGGAAGAAGGGAAATGATGAAAAGAGGAAAGAACTGTCTGTATGTATTAGCCCTTCTTTTCCTTCTGACTTTAGCTGGATGCCAGTCTTCAGAAGGAGAGAGTAAGGAGAAGGTTGAACTCATCATTAGTGCTGCAGCAAGTCTTCAGAATGTACTCGGTGAAATTAAGACGGTTTATGAGGAAGAGAATGAAGATATCTCGCTCGTTTTTAATTACGGCGGTTCAGGTGCGCTTCAGCATCAAATAGAGAATGGAGCTCCGGCTGATTTGTTTATCTCAGCTGCCATTGAACCCTTTGAACTTCTCCTTCAGAATGGATGGATTGATAAGGAGGCACAAACGAATCTTCTTAGCAATGAGCTGGTGCTCGTGGCGGGTGATCAATCAGAGATGCGAGGAATAGAGAATCTTGAATCTGCCTCTAAGATTGCGATAGGCTCTCCTGATTCCGTTCCAGCAGGACAATATGCTAAGCAGTCACTTGAGGCACTTGGTCTGTGGGAAACAGTTAAAGATAAGCTTGTCCCCACAAAGGATGTCACACAGGTTCTCACCTATGTGGAAACAGGGAATGTTGAGGTTGGCTTTGTTTATGCAACAGATGCGAAAAACTCTAGTCAGGTGAAGGTCATTGATACGGTTCCTGATGAGAGTCATGAGGCCATTATCTATCCGGCCGGTGTTATTTCTTCAAGCAAGGAAAAGGAGAATGCGGAAGAATTATATAGGTATCTCCAATCAGATGAGGCGCAAAAGATATTTGAAAAGTATGGGTTTAAAGGGTTGAAGTAAACAATGCAAATCGATTTTTGGGCACCAATCAAACTATCTATTGAAATAGCAGCCATCTCCGGTCTGCTGGCTGTCTTTTTGGGTATCATGTCGGCTAGAATAATGGTCAAGCGGCAATCAATGAAGGGGAGGATGCTGATTGAAACCTTTTTTCTTCTCCCGATTGTGCTGCCGCCAACCGTAATCGGATTTCTTCTAGTCGTTATCTTTGGGCAGAGGAGCCCAGTTGGAGAGCTGATTTATACTTTATTTAATCAATCCATTATTTTCACATGGAGTGCGGCTGCGATTGCTTCCACAGTTGTCGCATTTCCATTAATGTATCAAAGCGCGAAGGCTGGCTTTGCTGCCGTTGATCAGGAGATAGAGGATGCGGCCAGGGTGGACGGGGGAAGCGAATGGAAGGTTTTTTGGAGGATTTCTATCCCGCTTTCGGCAAAAGCCCTGCTCGCTGGAGCCATTCTTACATTTGCGCGTGCGCTCGGAGAGTTTGGAGCGACGCTTATGTTTGCCGGAAATATACCTGGGAAGACCCAAACAATGCCGATTGCGATATACATGGCATTTGAATCAGGCCAATCAACACTTGCCTGGGCTTGGGTGGGCATGATGATTCTCATGTCTATTGGCATGCTTGTCGTTGTGCAAATTTTTCAAAGGACGCATTCTTAATTGGCGAGAAGATTAAATTTTTTGAAAGCTCAAGATGTGATAATGCGTTATAGGGCTGACTAATGGTAAAATAGGTATTGATAATGAAATAAGGGAGCTGGAATGATGAATTTGGAGCAAAGATTAGATAAATATGCTGAGCTAGCTGTCAAAGTCGGGGTTAATATTCAGAAAGATCAAATATTATACATATCATCCTCAGTAGAGGTCGCACCATTTACCCGCAAGGTAGTTCGCAAAGCCTATGAGGCAGGAGCACGTCATGTTTATGTGGACTGGGCGGATGAAGAAGTGACTCGTGCTAAATTTGAGCTTGCGCCGGAAGATGCCTTCAGTGAAGTGCCTGAATGGCTCGTCGCTCAAAAAGAATATTTAATCGAAAAAGGCGGAGCAATCATATCAATCGTATCGCAAAGCCCAGATGCCTTGAAGGGCATCGAAGCAAAACGTATCGCAAATTATCAAAAGGCTACTGGCACAGCACTTAATAAATTCCGTCAAGCCATGCAGGCAGATAAATTCAGCTGGAGTGTCATCGCAGCTGCCGGCCAAAAATGGGCAAATAAAGTATTCCCAGATGCGGAAAACAGCGTTGAAATGTTATGGGATGCTATTCTAAAAGCAGTGCGCGTTGATTCAGCCGATCCTGTTCAAACATGGATAGAGCATGATCATACACTGCGTGCAAAGGCAGATTACTTAAACGAGAAGAAATATAAAGCCTTACATTATCGTGCGCCAGGAACGGACTTAACTATTCAGCTTTCCGACAAGCATGAATGGTGCGGGGCGGGAAGTATCAATGCCAAAGGTCACTCCTTCATGGCCAATATGCCGACGGAGGAAGTGTTTACAGTCCCATTGAAAGAAGGGGTCAATGGAACGGTGGCCAGCACGAAGCCGCTCAGCTATGGCGGAAATGTTATTGACCGCTTCTCCTTGACATTTGAGAACGGAAAAGCGGTTAGTGCGAAGGCTGAGACAGGAGAGGATGTCCTTCTTAGTCTTCTTGATACAGATGAAGGATCTAGATATCTTGGAGAAGTGGCGTTAGTGCCTCATCGTTCGCCGATATCTGATACGAATGTGTTGTTCTATAATACATTATTTGATGAGAATGCTTCTAACCATTTAGCCATTGGCTCCGGTTATGCCTTCTGCTTGAAAGGTGGAAAGGAAATGTCAGAGCAGGAGCTGATTGATAATGGTGTGAACAATAGCATTACCCATGTAGATTTCATGATTGGCTCTGCGGAGATGGATATTGACGGTGAGCTTGCGGACGGGACACTTGAACCAATCTTCCGCGGCGGAAACTGGGCATTTTAATTAATTTAGGCCTTGGGTCAAGGACCCTTGGCCTTCTTTTATCATTATCTTCTACTCCTTTAAAAGGAGTAGTTTATCGCCGGTAATTTACGCTATAATAAATGGAAGAATGTTAAGGAGTGGAAGAAACCGTTGAAATCTAAATTACAGTTTTGGACTTTGGAGATCCTGTTGCTGCTGATTATTATTTATGTGAGCACGAAAATCTCTTTTCTATTCCATCCAATTGGAATCTTTATCTCAACACTGTTTTTCCCGATTTTGATTTCGGGATTCTTATTTTACTTGTTAAATCCCGTCTTAAAGCTGCTCATGAGGTGGAAGGTTCCAAAGATTGTTGGAATCTTGATTTTATACATAGCGCTTATCGGTTTAATTACAATTGGAATTACAAAAGTAGTGCCTGTTGTTTCTGAACAAATCACAGATATCGCTAAGAATACCCCGCAATTTGTAGATGATGTTGTCGCATTCATTGAGGATGCCTCAAAATCTAATTGGTTCAATTATGTTGTGGAACAAGAGTTTATTGAATTTGATCAAATAAAGGATAAGCTCCTAGAATTTACGACAAACATTACAAGTAACATCACGAGCGGACTATCGGCTGTGGTTTCGTTTATCACCAGTTTGACGCTGATTATTATTACGGTTCCATTTATCCTTTTCTACATGCTGAAGGATGGTCATAAATTGCCAGGTGCATTGATGAAGTTTCTCCCAGCCTCATTCAGGAAAGAAGGACTTGTTGTTATTCAGGAGACCTCTCAAACCTTGGCCAATTATATACAGGGTCAGATTACGGTATGTATCTTCGTTGGTACGGCTTGTTTCATTGGCTTTTTGCTGATTGATCTGCCTTATGCCTTGACGCTTGGACTCGTGATTGCGGTCACGAATATCATCCCGTATGTTGGTCCATTTATCGGTGCTGCACCAGCAGTGGCTGTCGGGCTATTCCAATCGCCTTTGGTTGCCATTTTGGTCATCCTGATTATTGTGATCGTGCAGCAGCTGGACGGTAATCTTATATCCCCATTGATTATCGGGAAGTCATTGAATATTCATCCGCTGACCATCATCATGATTTTGCTAGTTGCTGGTTCATTAGCTGGGATCCTTGGCATGATACTTGCCGTTCCAACTTATGCGGTTGTTAAGACGATTACGAAGAATATCGTCCGGCTTGTTAAGCTTTACCGGGCAAAGCATACCGTCATTACAGAGGATGCTTGATAAGCAGAGGAATTGATGAAAGAAGAATAAAAAAGAAAAACACACGTGGTTTCACGTGTGTTTTTCTTTATTCTATTGTACTGCTTGATAATGGCTGGGTGAACAGCTGGCTCTCTCCTTCTGCAGCTGTGCTGTGAGAGGTGAGGGGCTGAGCTTCCCGCGGTTTTTTGCGGATTTCGAGATAGCGGATATGATGTTCCTCCATATCGATAATCGTAATTTCATAATCGCCAATCTCAAGCATATCACCAAGCTTTGCTTCATACTTCTCGGTCAGGACCCATCCGCCGATTGTGTCAATATCGGTATCATCGAGGGCCGTGCCAAGCAGGTCATTAATTTCACTGAGAAGTACCTTAGAATCAACGATGTAAGATCCATCTGTATTCTTCCGAATCTCCGGAATCTCATCACTATCGAATTCATCTCGTATCTCACCAACAATCTCTTCGACGATGTCTTCGATGGTGACTAATCCGGAAGTGCCTCCGTATTCATCCATCAGGACTGCCATATGAATCCGTTCAGATTGCATTCTCGCCAGTAAATCATGGATTGGAATGGTGTCAATGACATGGATGATTGGCCTTATATATTCTTGAATGGTTGAATTTGAAATGCTCTCATCTACGACAACATCGGTCAATACCTCTTTTACGTTGACAAGTCCGACGATATGGTCCTTGTCACCGTCAATGACCGGATAACGAGTGAATTTCTCTTCATGGTACATCTGAATAAAGTCCTTGATGGAATCCACCTTGGATAAGGAGACCATTTCGGTTCGAGGAACCATGATTTCTTTAGCGACTCGGTTATCAAATTCAAAAATATTATTCACATATTTAAATTCAGATTGGTTAATTTCGCCGCTCTTATAACTGTCTGAAAGAATAATCTGCAATTCCTCTTCCGTATGGGCAATTTCATGTTCTGAAGCGGGATGAAGACCGAGCATGCGGATGATCAACCGGGCAGAACCATTAAGCAGCCAGATAAATGGATACATAATTTTGTAGAATGCCATGAGAGGTCTTGAGAATAAAAGAGCAATTGCTTCCGCTTTTTGAATAGCAATCGTCTTTGGAGCTAATTCGCCGATTACGACGTGGATGAAGGTAATCAGCAGAAAAGCAATAACGACGACGAGTGGCGTTGTAACAGTCTCAGGCAGGGAAAACAGTGCGAATAAGGGAGCGAGAAGGGATTCAAAGGTTTCCTCTCCTATCCATCCTAAAGCGAGGGCTGTAATGGTGATCCCAAGCTGGCAGGCGGATAAATACTCATCCAGATTCGTAACGATGTTTTTGGCGCTTATTGCCCGCCGGTTTCCTTCCTCCATTAACTGATCAATTCGCGAGGAGCGAATCTTGACAATCGCGAACTCTGACGCAACAAAGAATGCGGTCAGTGCAATCAAAATGGCTATAAAAACCAAATTCCATATGTCCAATAAATTTCCTTTAACCGTGATTAGACGGTAAAGGAGTCACCTCCTGTGATAATAAGCTGTTAACAGCTGTATGGTTTAACGTCAAATGCAAGCATAGTCCGACTGGATAGCTGGCGATCAACTTCCCATGTAAATCCCCCCTTTAAAATAAAGAGAAGTAGAAAAAATGGTTATTACTTCTTATTATATTAAATTTCTAACCGAATATCATTTGTTTTAGGTACATTTTTAAAAACAAATCAATTTTTTAGAAAAAAAGAAAAAAGTCCCTTTATTTTTTTTTATAGTTTAGTACAATTTAAATGTTGTGAGTTTTGTGCGTATTGATTGACATACATATGTACTTATGAGGCGTTTCCCCCACCGCCTTGGATGATTGGCATTGAAGTGAATTCGTGCCTGAACGCATGATGACAAGCAATAAAAGCTCTCTTTGACTAATTGGCTATTAGAAATCTCGAATAGAACATCATCGTTTGAAACAGTCAAGTATTTTGCTCAAACGATGTTTCGCTGCATTAATTTCGGGTAAATGAAATACTGGTTAGCAAAAAATCAGAAGGTGGAGAATGTGAGAATGGATATCGTATCTAAATTTAAGATACAGGGCGTAAAGATTGAAAAAACAAAATCCCGTAATGAAATCTTCTCTAGCTTAGTATGTTCTGAGTCAACATTCAGCGAATTGTTACAGAACCCATATTCTTTAAAGAAACAAGTAGAAGTGAAGAGTCATTAATGTAAAACATACAAGCTATGTTTTTAAATAAGGTGATAACCTAAGGCGCTCCTGTTGAAGCGTCTTTTTTGTGTCTACATAAAGTGAATTGATTGATGCGTGTAATTCTTACCATTGTTGTTTCTTAAAAACTTGTCTATTATTATATTAGAAAAGTAATTGTTGATATCTAAAAAGATTGAATATTTCTTTTCTATTATCCTCGTTTGAGGAATTTTTTATGGCTTGCAATAGTTAGGGAAACAATCGTTTGCTTGAATTTAGAGGAGGTCATCAATGAAGCTTACCATAAGAATTATTATAGGTTTAATTACAGGTGTATTGGTTGGTTTAGGTCTGAATCAATTTTCCCCTGAACTATTTGGCATCTTTGATATGTATATCTTCGATCCAATTGGTTCATTATTTATTAATGCAATCACGATGCTTGTCGTGCCGATTGTATTGATATCCATCACATTAGGAACTGCTGGACTCGGCGATCCGAAAAAGCTCGGACGCATTGGCGGGAAAACCATGCTGTATTTCTTGGCTACGACTGCTTTTGCTATCACCATCGGATTAGGTCTTGCCTTGCTTATCAAGCCGGGTGCGAGCGCTCATGTTAACTTATCTGCTGCTGAATATACGGCAAGTCAAGCCCCCTCAGTAATTGAAACTCTCATCAATATCATTCCTAAAAACCCAATCCAAGCCATGGCTGAAGGCAATATGCTTCAAGTAATTGTTATGTCTATATTCTTCGGTATTGGAATTAGTGCACTTGGTTCTAAAACAAAAGGTCTGGTCCATTTATTGGAGCAGGGTCAAGAAGTGCTGGTTTACCTTGTTAACTTCATCATGAAGACGGCACCATATGCGACATTTGCCTTGGTAGCAACAGCTGTAGGAAGCCAAGGGGTGTCTGCTATTAAGAGTATGGGCCTATACATGGTGGTTGTTATCCTAGCGTTAATCATCCATACCGTATTTGTATATGGAGGAGCGATTGCCGTTCTTGGCCGCCGAAATCCAATTGATTTCTTTAAGAACTTTGCTCCTGCAATGGCTGTAGGATTTAGTACATCTTCAAGCAGTGCTTCGCTTCCTGTAGCGATGGATACTGCCCAAAGAGCCTTAAATGTTCCGAAAAATATCTCAAGCTTTGTTCAGCCGCTTGGTGCTACCATAAATATGGACGGAACGGGAATCCTTCAAGGAGTCGCTGTAGTATTTATTGCCCAAACGTACGGAGTTGATTTAACGACACCTCAGCTGATTTCCGTTATTTTTACGGCTGTTTTGGCAAGCGTTGGTTCAGCAGGCGTACCAGGCGCAGGGTTGATCTTGCTTGCGATGGTGCTTGAGCAAGTTGGGTTGCCGGTTGAAGGGATTGGCCTGATTCTCGGAATTGACCGCTTGCTTGATATGGCAAGAACAGCTGTAAATATCACAGGGGACGCTTCCTGTGCGGTTATTATTGCTGAATCAGAGAAAAAACGTGAAGTAAACCAAGAAGCAAACGAAATGATTGCATAAGAAACAGATGTATACTTTCCTTGCTATTGGAAAGCCATTCTAGTAACATGAAAGTACATGAATATAGATTATTCCACAAGGGGAGCCTGTGAGGCTGAGAGTGAATGTTCGAATTCTGACCCTTCGAACCTGTTAGTTAATTCTAGCGTAGGAATGTGGCGGATAAATGCGATTGTGTAAAGCAATGTGTGCCATTTTTTGACGCACATTGCTTTTTTGCATTTTTTTAGCCCGCTTTCTCGAGAGACTTCGGTACTCCTCCAAAAAGAAAGGGGAAAAAGATGAGAAACAACCGGTTATTGTATTTGGTAGAGGTGGCTATTTTTGCAGCATTGGCATTTGTATTTGATTTTCTGGGGAATATTATGTCGCTTAGTTTATGGGCACAAGGGGGCAGTATTTCTATTGCGATGGTGCCAATCTTTCTTATGGCAATCCGCTGGGGTGTAAAAGGCGGTGTTGTGACAGGGCTGCTATTAGGCTTACTGCAAATCGTATCAGGAACAGCTTATATATTGACGCCTGTACAAGGGTTTCTTGACTATATCGTCGCCTTTTCGGCGGTTGGTCTGGCAGGCATCCTGTTCAGTCAGATTCAAACAGACAATGGAAAGAATCGAAAGAGGAATATGATGTTTGTTGTTGGGGGTATTCTCCTTGGAAGCTCTTTGCGGTTTCTTGCTCACTTTATTGCGGGAGTCGTATTCTTTGGGTCTGGCGCGGCAGATGGTCAGTCTGTTATCGTGTTTTCTTTGCTTTATAATTTATCCTATTTGCTGCCGAGCGTGATTGTTTCTGGAGGAGTCATTCTTCTACTTTCATCTTCGGCTCCGCAATTAGTCTTAAAGAAGCCGGCCCATTAATGTATGATAGAATAGAAAAAAGCCGCCCCACTTGTAGTTGGGCGGCTTTTTGTTAGTCGATATATGTTGTCAATGTTTCAATAGGCAGGCGTGTTGTATTGAATGCCGGTGCTGCAGCTTTACCAATAGCAATCAGGGTGATTGGGAAATGATTGTCAGGCAAGTCAAAGCGCTTAGCAAAAGCAGCTTTGTCGAAACCGCCCATTGTGATAGTATCGTAGCCGCGTTCCTTGGCAAGCAGCATGAATTGCATGGCAATGGAGCCAGCATCATAGGCTGCAATTTGCATTAATGCTTCCTTCGGCATGGATGGGTATGCGTTCAATGTTTGTTTAATCGTACGATCAGCAATGCTTTGGTCCATATAACCCTTCTCAACATTAAGGCTGTATATTTTTTCGACGTTCTTATATGCTTCAATATCACCTATAACAGCAACGATAGCAGAGGAGTCTTCAATCTGTGCCTGATTGAAGCCAAGTGCTCTTATTTCTTTTTGAAGCTCTTTATTGTGGATGACGATAAAGCGCCATGGCTGCAAATTGCTAGAAGATGGAGCCTCGGATGCCAGACTTAATAGTTCCAGAATTTCCTCTTTATCCATCTTGAATTCCGAATTATAGCTTCGGACAGATTTACGCTGTTTGATTAGTTCTTCTAAATGTGACATAGATACTCTCCTTGTAAACTTACTTAAAGTTAGTTTCTTAATAATGATAACTTACCAAAAGTAAGTTAATGTGTCAACGTAAAGTATTCATGTTATGATAATAAGAGCACAAGGTTGGAGGCGAATGATATGCCAGGAGCACTAGATAAAGGCCAGAAGTGCCATATATGCAGTGATTTTCATCAAACAATTGAATTCATCGGACGGAAATGGATGGGAATCATTATCTACTCTTTGCTGGATGGCCCGAAACGATATCATGAACTCACTGGAATGATTGAAGGAATTTCCGACAGAGTTCTGACAGAAAGATTGAATGAATTAGTAAAAGAAGAATTAGTGAAGAAAAGCTATTTGGATGGTTCCTTGAAGAAGGTTCAGTATGAATTGACCCCGAGCGGCGAAGCATTGAAAGATGTGATTGTATCAATTCGTAAATGGGTTGAATATAAAAACCAACTGGAGAAGAAATGAGGAAGTAATGTCGGAGAATCACCCCTTAAAAGGGAGGCTCTCCGGCTTTTTCTATGCAGGTGAAAAAGGATGGATATTGCATCATCAATGATCTTCCTGCTCATTATCTGGGGCGATCATATTCGATGTAATTGCTGGTAACCTCATCTTTGGGTATGCGGGCATATGTCTAATAAAGCATGCCAAAAAGTCCTTAAAAGGCAAGTTTGCTATAAAGCCTCTTGCAAGATAACTTCGTCAGGCAATATACGACATGAAAGAGACAGGTGAAAATCATAAAAAAAATCAGCATGGAAGACGATAAATCTACTGACAGCCTTGTCAGTAGGTTTTTTTTTCGGATTCAAGGGAATAAAAAAATTAGTAAATATATACAAATTAATATCAAATTTCCATTTATTTCTATTATAATAGTCTTAGTGGTTCAGTTATTGTAAAATATTCCATAAACATAGTTTGGTACCATAACATTAAAAGAGAAGAGGGATGGCATGACGAAGGATGAGATAATTCGTTTAATATCAGAACGCATGAGATTAATCCGTGTTGAGGTTGATTATACACAAGATAAGATGGCAGAGATTATTGGAATTTCAAAAAAGACCCTTGTGCAGATAGAGAAGGAAAGGAACGAAGCAAGCTGGACAACCGTCGTTGCTGTTGTATCGCTTTTCCGTGAAACCTTGACTGTACAGACGCTATTTGGCGGGGATCCGCTTGAAGTCATAGAAACTGTGTCGAGAGAACAGATAGATTACCGAAAAGAAAAGATGCTTGGAGGGAAAATGTGGTGGAATGATATCATCTCTGAAAAGGGATATACACTCCAGCAAAACATGATCAGTCAGCATTATCGAATTTTGGATGATGACCGTTATCGTATTTTCAGTTCATTGGATGAGGATGTATCCCAGCAGAAGTTTAAGGAGCTGGTCAATCGAGTAGGATAAGCATCAACACCTAAGTGGTTTTCTTTACCGACAAATGGAATCCCAGTTATCTTTAGCTGAGGATTTTTTGTCGTTTAAGGGACCATGCTTATGAAAAGAAACCTGCCAGGCATGTAGGCTGGCAGGTTTCTACGATTATTTCGCCACCAAGACAGGGCAGTTGGCATTTTTGATGATTTTTTCCGACACGCTGCCAAGGAAGAAGCTCCTTAACTTAGAACTGCTGCTATTTCCGACAATGATAAGGTTCGCACTTTCTTTCTCAGCATATTGCAAGATGGCATCATCTGTCGAACCTTCCAAAACGACGAAATGAGAATTGATTATGGAATCATTGACGATACCTCTGACATAACCTTCAATCTCCTCTAGGCGCGAATCTGCTTCATAAGGGCTGTTGATATCTTGGTCAGGCATGTCTATTGGCTGACCTTGTGTATGGTCTACATATAAAGGGGCTGCACCAGAGAGGGGGGCAGCGCCGACAGCGCCTACTGGATAGTTCTGCGAATCTTCGGTTTTATTATAGACATAGATGATAGATAATAATGATTTATCCTTGTCCTTGCATAAGCTCATACCCATAGATAATGCTTTCCTGCTTGAATCGGAGCCATCAAATGCAACGAGAACATGATTAAACATGGCGATCATTCCCTTCTATTGATTCCTATACTTAGTCCTTTATCCTTTATCCTAAATGTTCATTTCAAAAACATTTTTTAAGAGACATTTTTTGACGAAATAGCCCTTCCAGATTCGTGTAAAAATAAAAAATACGTGTTTTTTGAATTAATATGACAAAAGGCCAATGGAATAGCAGAACGGTATGGTTTATAATGGAAAGAAAGAGGTGATGGGGATGTCAACTAATAATAGGATGCCATCGGAAGTGCACCCGATTATTCGGAAATGTTTAACCCATCTAGACATACTCGGAGCGGATGATAAGCTTAAGCAGATTGTTTACATGTACATGGAATCCCTTCATCAGGATGTGGATTCGACTGAACAATGCCCGAATGAGCAGGCGGAATAAATAGAGAATAACGGACATAATAATAGAAGCTCACTGAAACAACTGGATACCAGTTGTTTTTATTTTTGTGTATAAATTGTAGAATTGGGGTAGAAAGATAGAAAATTTACACCCTAACTGCAAGGAGGAAGTATGTCTCAAATAAAAAAAATACTGCATAAGCTTGGAAACATCATCGACCATTCCAAGTTATTTCATATTCTCCTGCTGGGTATATCCTCACTCACATTAATTGGTTTACTGTATCTGACGTATATCCTGCATGAGGAAGTCGATTTGTCCAAACTGGATACAGAACTGATGAAACCAACGATTATTTATGATGAAGCAAACGAAGAGGCGAGTAAGATCACCGCCAATAAAATGGAGGGTGTTGCGATAGAGGAAATACCGGAACATGTCATTAATGCAGTTCTTTCGATAGAGGATCATCGTTTCTATGAGCATAGTGGAATTGATGTGAAAGGCATTATCAGAGCTGCATTCGAAAATCTCACCGCCGGAGGCGTTGTTCAAGGCGGAAGCACCATTACGCAGCAGCTAGCCAAAAACACCATTCTCACACCGGAGAAGACATATGAAAGAAAAATCAAGGAAGTCGTTATTGCCAGTCAAATAGAGCATCAATACACGAAAGACGAGATTCTTGAAATGTATTTGAACCAAATCTATTTTGGACACGGTGCATGGGGAATTCAAAATGCCAGCCGAGTCTATTTCGGCAAAAATGTCGAGGATATGACGGTCGCAGAAGCAGCTATGCTGGCTGGATTGATTCATTCACCATCTGCCCTTGACCCATATAAGAATTTTGATTCAGCCAAGAAGAGACAGCAGGTTGTCCTTGTGCAAATGAAGACGTTTGGAAAGATTGATAAGACAGGCTATGAAGAAGCACTTAATGATGATATTCAGTTGAAAGAGCTGAGCGATCCGCTCAAAGGGAAATATCCATATTATGTGGACCAGGTTATTTATGAAGCCGTCCATAAATATGGACTTGAGCAGGACGACATCCTGACGGGCGGATATAAGATATACACTGAGCTAGACCCGAATATGCAGGAGACGGTAGAAAAGGTTTATGAAGAGGAGAACCTTTTCACAAAGGGCTCCAATCCAGATGAAGAGCCAGAAAGTGCAGCCGTTCTTGTGGATCCGAATGATGGAGGGGTTAGAGCCTTGGTTGGCGGCCGCTCTGATCATATCTTTCTCGGCTATAATCGGGCGACTCAGTTGAAAGCACAGCCAGGGTCAACCATGAAGCCGCTTGCTGTATATACGCCTGCCCTAGAGGAGGGCTATGGAATAAAGGATATACTCCCTGATGAGAAGACCGAATTCGCCGGCGGTTATTCCCCAAAAAACAGTAATAATCAATATGAGGGGAAGGTTCCTATGTTTGAGGCTGTCTATAAGTCGAAGAATGTACCGGCTGTATGGCTTCTGAACGAAATAGGAATTCAAAACGGGATGGATGCTGTTGAACGATTTGGCATCAATCTAGGGGATGGAAACCGCGAGCTTGGACTTGCGCTTGGAGGAGGCGGAGTTGCCGTATCACCGCTTGATATGGCTCAAGCCTACTCGGCTCTAGCTAATGGCGGTATTATGCATGAGGCTCACCTGATTAAGAAGATTGTTAATAAAAGCGGAGAAACGGTTGCTTCGTTTGAAGATAAGGAAACAAAGGTGACGACTGAAAAAGTCGCTAAGAATATGACGACTATGCTCAAGGGAGTAGTCGATCATGAAGAAGGGACCGGCCGGTACGCCAAGGTCGATGGTTGGGATATAGCAGGTAAAACAGGCTCCACCCAAGTAGTAGGAGCGGCTGCTGAAAATGCGATTAAGGACCAATGGTTTGTTGGCTACTCCCCTAATCTGGTGGGAGCTGTTTGGTCAGGCTATGACAAAACAACCTCAGAACAATATTTAGTTCGTGACAGCACAAAGGGTTCGACTGTCATCTTCCAAAAAATCATGAGCGCTGCATTGCCAAATGTCGAGAATGAAAAATTTGGCGTTCCATCTGTTTATGAGCTCGAAGAAGAGGTTGAGAAGAAGTCCTTAAGGGAGCTGTGGGAAGAGCAAAAGAAAAAAATCAATGACAGCTTTACGGAATGGATTGAGAGATGGAGAGGTCATTGATAGGGAAAGAAAAATAAGAGGCATTTTAAAATGCCTCTTTTCTCTATCTTCAGGCTGGTTTCGCCTATCCATTATCTTTTGTGAAGAAGAAAAAGAGGTAGCTCGTTCAATATTGACGAATATATGTTGATAGATAGGAGGGAACTGAAATGAATCCAATGCGTATTCTGCATATAAAGGAGTTAGAAGAAAGTCATCTAAAACCAGAAATTCGCCGCTCTAAAGAAGAAATGGACTGGATTCTGGCCGAGGAATATAGAGAAATTGGCAGTTCGGGGAGAATATTCGATAAAGAAGATTGCTTGAGCAGGGAGCTTTCTCAGGATGATTTGTCCCTTGAGCAATTTGAATACCGGCAGCTGGCTCCTGATGTTGTCTTAACGACTTACCTCCTTAGGAATAAGACAACAAACCGTCATACGTTAAGAAGCTCCCTTTGGAAGCGGATAGAGGCGAGGTTGCAGCTATATTTCCATCAAGGAACCGTTACTGGGGAATGAAGCATAACAGCAAATTAGCACAAGAAAACGGATGGATGGAATGACCCAACCGTTTTCTTGTGCTAATTAGATTGATTAAATAAAGGATGCCTTTGAAAACTCTATATAATTCGTTTTCCCTGATATACATACTTCTTTAATTCGGTTAATGGCTGATTGAACGTCTGGTCCATCAACATGAATGCTTACCTTAGAGCCTTTTCGTAAAGTCAGGAAGAATGCAGTTAATGCAGGGATATTAGTCATATTAATAACTTGTCGTCCGCGGACAATTTTGATGGAGCCGCTGTAGGATTTTGCATAATCTGCGATGCACATCAATTGTTTTAATGTAATGGGATCATTAATTGGAAGTATAGAAGAAACGCTTTCTATCTGTTTCATTTCTTTCACCTTTCCTTTTTCTTTTATTTTTGTGTTTAATCATATGTACCCGATAAAAACGAGGTAAAAACTGGTTCGTGTGGAATGAAATAGTTTTGTAATAAAACTATAAAGTTGTAAAAATACTCTTTTTCATTTGAATATTGCCAAATTAGCTAAGGCTCTTCTATAATATTATTTGTATTTTTTGAATTTTAAGCGCTATCATTTGACCATTTGCTTCCAGAGAGAGTATGTTTTTACTAGAAAGATTTTTAAGGGTGATAGGAGGATTTTAACGTGGAATATCGGATTGAGAAAGACACCATGGGGGAAGTGAAAGTCCCGGCAAGTAGTTTCTGGGGTGCACAAACAGAAAGAAGCCGCAATAATTTCAAAATTGGTGAGGAAATCATGCCCCTTGAGATTGTTCGTTCCTTCGCACAATTAAAGAAGGCGGCTGCTCACACAAATTATGAGCTCGGCAATCTTTCGGAGAACAAGAAGAATGCCATCTCCAAAGTATGTGATGACATTATTGCTGGTCAATTAGACGAGCATTTCCCATTAAAGGTTTGGCAGACTGGAAGCGGTACGCAAAGTAATATGAATGTAAATGAAGTGGTCGCCTTCAAAGGCAATGAATGGCTCCGCTCTCAGGATATTGAGGAAGTCTTGCATCCGAATGATGACGTCAATATGTCACAAAGCTCCAATGACACCTATCCAACGGCCTTGCATGTTGCTGCCTATTCCATCATTCAAGAGAGAGTGCTTCCTGAGGTAGCTGAATTCAAGAAAGTCCTTCTAGAAAAGGAAGAGGAATTCAAAGACATTGTGAAGATTGGCAGAACGCATCTTCAAGATGCGACACCATTAACACTTGGCCAGGAAATAAGCGGCTGGAGATATATGATTGAACGTTCTGAGCAAATGATTGAGGAAAGTGCCATTAAGCTTCTTTCTTTAGCAATCGGCGGTACGGCAGTAGGAACAGGTATCAATGCTCATGTTGATTTTGGAGAAAGAACAGCTGCTTATCTTGCTGAGCAAACAGGCTATGGGTTCACCTCTTCACCAAATAAATTCCATGCTTTGACAAGCCACGATGAAATCGTATATGCCCATGGTGCTATCAAGGCACTTGCAATGGATGCCATGAAAATTGCGAATGATATTCGCTGGCTGGCGAGCGGTCCGCGAAGCGGCATCGGGGAAATCACGATCCCGGCAAATGAACCAGGAAGCTCTATCATGCCTGGTAAGGTCAATCCAACCCAAAGTGAGGCATTGACAATGGTTGCTGTACAAGTATTCGGCAACGATGCGGCAATTGGATTTGCAGCGAGCCAAGGGAATTTTGAGCTGAATGTATTCAAACCTGTAATTGCCTATAACTTCCTTCAATCCTCCAGATTAATGGCTGATTCACTGGAATCCTTCCGTGTGAACTGTTTGGTTGGTCTTGAAGCGAATGTAGAAAGCATTGCAAAGAACGTTGAATCTTCACTTATGCTTGTGACAGCCTTGAATCCGCATATCGGTTATGAAAAGTCAGCTGCTATTGCCAAGCTTGCCTTTAAGGATAATAGCACATTGAAGGAAGCAGCTTTAAAACTTGAGTATTTAACTGAAGAAGAGTTCGACCAATGGGTTAATCCAAGCGATATGGTCAAACAAAAAGGTTAAGAGGCATACATAGCCTCTTTAAGAAACATTCAGAACCCCCTTCCGAATCATTCGGAAGGGGGTTTTTAGCCATAAATATTCAGTTGGTTAATTATTTTTGACCGCTGATTTGCTGTTCACCCATGCGGACAAGGCGTTTTGTGATTTCTCCGCCTACAGAACCATTTGCGCGGGAAGTTGTTTCTGCTCCCAGGTTCACTCCAAATTCGCTGGAGATTTCATATTTCATTTGGTCAATTGCTTGAGCTGCTCCTGGAGTAAGCAATTGATTAGAGGAATTGCCTGAACTATTTTGTGCCATGATAAATATCCTCCTTAAAAATAATATGGTTTGGTTGGGTCAGCCGGAATTGAACCGGCTTGATAACAGAGGATAACGTGTGTCACCCCTGTTTGCCCCTTATATGGCTTGACCCAATGTTGAATGCTTGATTGTACTAACTAGTATAGATTCATCGAAGTGATTTCATACAAAACCGAAAGAGAGAAATAATGGGATATATGGAATTACGGAGAATAGAGGAGAGGATTAGATTTATAATGGGCATTCTATAAGGGAATCATCAACTTTCAAATAAAGGAGCGGGTAACAATGGAATGCCCTTTATGTAACGGATTATGTACGATGATGGAAGCTTGTGGGTCCTGCGGCGCCTTGCTTTCCGATATGGGAAGAGTCATGGATTATGATGATGATTACAGTGCCTATCTGGATATTGCCACTCAAAAGATGAATGACGGAGACGCACAGTCGACTGAAAATGACTTATGCTATCACCTTTTCTCCTGCAAGGAATGTGGATGGGATATGAGAGCGGCTATTGAGGAAATTTAGAAACATCAAAGAAACCCCCTATTCATGCTTGTGGTGCACGGATAGGGGGGGAGGGTTTCAAATCCAATAATAAGTCCATAGAAGAATAAAAAAGCTGGCCAAAAATATCTTGGTCAGCCTTCATATCCATTATGGGCGAATTCTTACTTCTGTTTCTTTATCAAAGAAATGAGCTTTATTCATATCCAAACCAAGCTGTAATGTATCCATTGGTTTAATATCAGAGCGGGAATCAATCCGTGCTACGATTGATTGGCCTTCAATAGAAGTATAAAGCATTGTTTCAGCTCCCATTAATTCTGCAACTTCAATTTGGCATTTAATGCTGGTTGCTGGAGAAGCGTCAATGAAAACAGGCTCATCATGAATATCTTCAGGACGGATGCCGAGAATAATGTCTTTATTGATATAGCCTTGTGCACGAAGATAGCTTAGTTTTCCTTCCGGAATGGCAATTCGAGAACTGCCAGTTACGAAGAAGCCGTCTTCTTTAATGGTTCCAGTAAGGAAGTTCATCGCTGGGGATCCGATAAATCCGCCGACGAAGACGTTCTCCGGGTTTTCGTATACTTCTTTTGGTGCGCCGACTTGTTGGATGAAGCCATCTTTCATGACGACAAGACGAGTGGCCATTGTCATTGCCTCTGTTTGGTCATGCGTTACATAGATGGTTGTTGTATCCAAACGTTGGTGCAATTTAGAGATCTCAGCACGCATTTGAACACGGAGTTTCGCATCAAGATTGGATAAAGGCTCGTCCATTAGGAAGACCTTTGCGTCACGAACAATTGCACGGCCAAGGGCAACACGCTGGCGCTGACCGCCTGATAGTGCTTTTGGTTTTCTGTTTAAATATTCTTCAAGTCCGAGAATGCGGGCAGCATCCTTTACACGACGGTCAATTTCAGCTTTATCGAATTTACGAAGCTTTAATCCGAACGCCATATTGTCATATACGGACATATGTGGATAGAGAGCGTAGTTTTGGAATACCATGGCGATATCACGGTCTTTAGGCGGTACATCGTTCACGCGTTTGTCGTCGATATAGAAATCGCCCTTAGAAATTTCCTCAAGTCCGGCAATCATACGAAGGGTGGTGGATTTACCGCAGCCGGATGGACCGACGAATACGATAAACTCCTTATCCTTGATATGTAAATCAAAATCAGTTACCGCTGTTACTTTATTATCATAAATCTTGTAAATATGCTCGAGTCTTAATTCTGCCATACTAATAGCCTCCTTGACCGTATGTATAATGATGTAACCCTTTTCAATACATATATTACTAGTCTGCTGGGCAAAAATATATGGTCATTGTGCACAAAGAAACGAAGAAGTTCATGGGCTGTTTGCTTACTCCTTATTCAAGCCTTCAAGGAGACGTATGGCTAAATAGGCACTTAAGCTATCTTCGAATTGTCTGACATCAAGACTCGTGATTTCATGAAATTTATCGAGCCGGTAATTTAAGCTGTTGCGGTGCAGGAAAAGCTTTTTTGCAGCAACTGTAGCGTTTGCATTTGATTCAATATAAACCTTGATGGTTTCTAGCAAATCTGTATCGGTATCAAGTGTCCCGAGCATATTCCGGGCAAGTGTCTGGCAAAGCCTTTGGTTCTGACCGGTTAGAATCAGATCGATAAAAGCTTGGGAAAAGCTGGTTACCCGCATTTTAGGATGTGTGAGAGACAGGACATTGAAGCAGGCTTCCTCCGATTGGAAACTCGCAAGCATTCTTCCATTAACCGGATAATAATTGCCGATGAATAGGCGCAGATGAGCATATAAATCGCTTTCAAGTGTGTCAATAATGGCACCAAAATCCTGGTTCGTCATTGTACTAGCCGTAGATTGTTCGATGACAACGCCGCTGTAACGGTCTTTCCAGCACAATACGGCATCAGGGAATAGGGCGTAGATAGCAGAGCTGAAATCAACTCGGCTCGTATCATTGCTGGCTAAATAGAAATGGATAAATCGATAAGAACCTGTACCAGCTTCCTCAATTCGACTCTGGTTACCCATGTATAATAGGTCATGCCAGATTTTTTGTGCGGCTGTCATGTTTAGCTGGTCGGCATTCAAGGTAAACGGTTCTAAGAACACATCAAGAATTCTTTTTTGATCGACGTTCATGGATTCCTTTGGGATACCAATATACCCATGCTGTTTATCCACGTACCAATGGCAGGATGAATCCTTTAAAGGGTAGGATGCCTGTATTAAGTCTGGGAATAGTTTTCGTAGGTCAGTGTACATATCGATTGGCCTCCATATCGGGGTAATACATGCTATTGGTTGTCATATACATGGTAAAGCATCAATTCATGAAGTCTTGATTCAAGCTCTTTGCGGGAGCTTTCAGCTGGCTGCCCATTTGTCCACTCTATGGAGCCATCTTTATGGTAGATCCCTGTATATCGTTTTCTTTCGTAATAAAACGAAAAAGACCATCCTGGTATTTTCTCTGTCTGATAGAGTGATTGGAAAGTAAAATGGTTGATCATGGAAGAACGCTCCTTATAAGTTTGATAGGTTGGAAAAACATAAATAATCAAGTAATTACCGATATAAGATGATGTCTTTATTTTCTTAAAAAGACATGTCCAGGGTTATCGAATGTCATCCGTTTCTTTATTGGCAGACGGAATCGGTGACGGCATAGTTTTATTATAAAACAATTTATTGCGATTAGGCGCTTATCACGGGTCACAAATAGTTGAAAAAGACCCCCGAATATATTGCAATTAACAGCTATTAGAGTCTAAACTATTCTTTATTAGCTTTAATAGAAGAAGGAGCAAAAAACATGAATTACTTTGTGACCATCACGACAGTGGTGATTGTTGGAGCAGTCATCGGCGGAATAACAAATGCTCTAGCGATTAAGATGCTGTTTCATCCATATGAACCCATCTATCTTTTTGGAAGACGCCTGCCTTTTACACCAGGCTTGATTCCTAAGAGGCGTGATGAGCTGGCCGTACAAATGGGGAAAATGGTTGTCCAGCACTTGATCACCCCTGAAAGTGTCAAACGGAAATTACTAACGTCTTCTGTAAAAGTAGAGGCAAAACGTATTGCTGAAAATATGCTCGATAGAACTGTCTTTTCGGAAATGAAGATAGAGGAAGCCTTCCGCAAATTAGGCATCGATGATCTGCCTGATATGCTTGTTCATCGAGTGGCAGATCGATCCTCCAATTGGGTGGAGGGATGGTACCAATCCAATCAAGAGAAGCCAATCATCTCTTTTTTGCCAGATACGTTTAGAGAAAAAGTAGAGGAAAAGCTGCCTGATGTTTCCCAGTACATTCTCGATAAAGGTATTGCCTTCTTTTCAAGCATTGAAGGGAAAGCCAGGCTGCAGAAAATGGCAGATGACTTTATGGGAGAACGAGGAAAGTTCGGCGGATTTATGCAAATGCTTTTAGGCAATGTTAATTTAGGAGAAAAGCTGCAGCCTGAAATTATCAAATTCCTTGCCAATCCTGGGACAAAGGAAACACTCACACAAATCCTTAGGAATGAATGGGATAAGTTAAAGACGATGAAGGTATCAGAGGCTGAACAATATTATTCCCTTGAGGAGCAGAAGAAGCTCATCCATCAAGGTATCTTCTATGCGTATCGCCAGCTTGATTTATCTGCCATGCCTTTATCTAAGGTGACAGGAGAGTGGAGTGAGACCATAAAGGGACGCATCCTCCCAGAATTAATTGAAACAGTATCAGAACGAATCATCAATCAAGTTCCAGTTATCATGGAGAAATTCAAGCTGGAAGAGATTGTCCGTGAGCAAGTGGCCTCATTCCCGGTGACGCGCTTAGAGGAGATGGTCTTATCCATCACAAGAAGCGAGTTGAAGATGATTACGTATCTTGGCGCATTGCTTGGCGGACTCATTGGAGCATTCCAGGGTGTCTTTATGATATTTATGAATTAATGAACAGAATTTTGATTGCCATAGGGTGTATTGGCACTCAGATAATGGTATAGTTATGAAGACTGAAAAAGCGTTTAGCAAACAGGAGGTTTCCCATGTCAGTAAATGTATATGATCTTGCTTACACAGTAGAGAAAGGCATTCGCGAAAGTGCAGAATATGCCGAGTTGAAGAAACAATACGAAGCGGTTATGGCAGATGAGAATGCCAGAACGATGTTCCATAATTTCCGTGATATTCAGGTTAAGCTTCAAGAGAAACAAATGACAGGACAAGAAATTACGGATGAAGAAGTGCTGCAGGCACAGAAAACTGTTGCCCTTGTACAACAGCATGATTTGATTTCTAAGTTAATGGATGCAGAGCAGCGCATGAGTGTCGTTCTTGGAGATGTAAATCGCATCATTACAAAACCGCTTGAAGATCTTTACGGTACTCAAGGCTGAGAACTAAACCGATTTGACCATTGGGTCGAATCGGTTTTTTTATTTCAGATGCTTTCTTGGTGTTCTATATTTCCTTTTTTAAGCATAGAGAATTATATGGGCATCATGAAAGGTGGCAAGAACATCATGGTATACAAACTGTTAATGATAAACATGGATGGTGCGCTCTTATCCTCGAAAGGGAAACTAAATCCGGTAACGAAGGAGTCCCTTGAATATGTCGCCAATAAAGGCGTAGAGGTGGCTCTTATTACATCGAATAATTATGATTATGCCTTTAGAACAGGAAAGGCACTTAAATGTAATCCCCATATCATTGCTCATCAAGGCGGTTTCATCCTGGAGGATTTACAGAGACCCATTTTTGTGAAGAGGATTCCGGAGGAGACGGCTGTTGATATCATCCGATTCTTGGAAAATATATCCAGTCATATCCGACTCATTCATGAGGATGTCACGATTGGCAATCGGGAGGACCTGCCAAGCTCACTCTTTGCCAGAATTAAATGGACTCCTGGAGATGCGGGTATATACGCCCAGCAGTTTGTGGATTCCCTCTATGATTACTTAATCAAGACACCGCTCTCCCCGTTGCAGATTGATGCGTATATTCAGGATGAGAAGGAGCGCAAGGATACTCGAGCGGGGCTGATGGCGATGTTTGATAATGTTGAAATACAGGAGAGTTTTCCCGGGAAATTAACACTCATCCCGAAATCTGTCGCCAAAAATACAGCTGTCAGATATTTATCGAAGAGCAGAAGCATTGCCTTGGATGAAATGGTGATCATCGGATGTGATGCCGATGAGGCCGAGCTTGTTCGGCATGCAGGTCTTGGGGTAGCGGTTGCCAATGCATCCGATACAGTGAAGCGGGGAGCCAAATGGCTTACCCGAAGCAATGATGAATTAGGTGTAGCCTATTTAATCAAGGAAGTATTTAGAAGGCAGCATCCAATTGGATTCTTGAGAAAAATGAATATAAAAGTCGATAAATAATGCGATGATTGCCCATAAAGCCAGACGGACATATCCGTCTGGCTCGTGTTGTTTGATAGGAGTCGTTATGTTATCGTCTAGAAATGGGAAATCTAACAAGCATAAACTCTCCATTGACAATTGACCAACAAAGGCAGGCTTAGTAAACTGAGAAGGATTGAATCATGAAAAAGGGGATTAGCATGCATATATATGTTAAAGGTATTGAAGATGAACGGTTAGTCCGGCCTTTATCTCTTATAGCAGATTTATTCTTTGAGGAATCTGTCTTATCAACGGACAAGGCGGAACAGGCAGACTTGATTATTGCCATCGAGAAGCAGTCAAGCTCATCTGCCAAGATTACACTTGCCGCTGTACTGGAAGCAAAGACTGGCGGCAAAGTCTACGAAGCATCCTATGAAACAGAACTGAACGAGCAGCTGGACGAAAAGGCGCTTTTTAAACAAATAAAGAATGCTTATTTATATGTTTTCTTGAAGGTGCTCGAGGAATATACGGGTATTGTGCAGAAATGGGGCTTGCTGACCGGAGTAAGACCAACGAAGCTGTGGCATCAATACCGAAAGCAAGGTGTGGAGCCGGCTGAAGCGAAAAAACGACTGAAGGAACAATACTCTATCTCAGAGGAAAAGCTTGATTTACTGGAGCAAATAGTGAATCATCAGCTCGAAGCCATTCCAGATTTATATGATTTGAGGAAAGAAATCAGCATTTATATCGGAATCCCATACTGCCCGACAAAATGTGCTTATTGTACCTTCCCGGCATATGCAATCAATGGAAGACAGGGAAATGTTGAATCCTTCCTTGGCGGGCTTCATCATGAAATGAGAGAGATGGGGCAATGGCTGAAGGATAAGAACGTGAAAATAACGACCATTTATTTCGGCGGCGGGACACCAACAAGTATCAGTGCACAAGAGATGGACATGCTCTATGAGGAACTGTATCAATCCTTCCCAGATGTGGAGAATGTCCGGGAAATTACGGTGGAAGCAGGCCGTCCTGATACAATCACAGAGGAAAAGATTGAAGTAATGAAGAAGTGGAATATTGATCGAATCAGCATCAATCCACAGTCGTACACACAGGAAACCTTAAAAGCTATCGGACGCCATCACACGGTCGAGGAGACGATTGATAAGTACTTGCTCGCAAAAGAATGCGGGATGGACAATATTAATATGGACCTCATTATCGGTCTGCCTGGAGAAGGAGTCCCAGAATTTAAGCATAGTCTTGATGAAACGGAGAAGTTAATGCCTGAATCATTGACTGTTCACACACTTTCTTTCAAAAGAGCATCCGAGATGACCAGGAATAGGACCCGCTATAAAGTGGCTGGACGAGATGAGGTGGAGAAAATGATGCAGGAGGCACAAAGCTGGACTGAATCGCATGGCTATCATCCATACTACCTCTATCGACAAAAGAACATCCTCGGCAATCTTGAAAATGTCGGCTATGCAAAAAAAGGGATGGATAGCCTTTACAATATTCTCATCATGGAGGAGCAGCAAACCATCCTTGGGCTTGGCTGCGGCGCAGCAAGTAAATTCGTTCATCCAACGACCGGGAAAATTACGCATTTTGCCAATCCTAAGGATCCGAAATCCTATAATGACGGCTATGAGCATTACACGAGAAAGAAAATTGATATTCTAGAGGAAACACTTTTCAGTCAGTAACTCATGAACCAGCCTCACTTGTTCAATTGGACAGGGGAGGCTGTTTTTTTATAGAAGCTTCTTAAATGCTGGCTTTATACAAGTGTGTGAAATCAAACAAATCTGACAGCTGTTTGAAAATTTCAGGAAAATTATACATTTTAGTATTAAAACGCTTATATAAACCTTTATAATGAATGTACATTCATTATTTGGAAGGAGTCGTTGCAAAGTGGAATCTGCCTCTGTCGTTAAGAGTGTAAACGTGCAAAAGGACGGATCTGTTGCCATCGTATCATTGAATCGCCCGGAGGTATTAAATGCTCTTAATAAAGAGATGGTGCAAGAATTAAATAAGGAGCTTAAAACGCTCAGCCTTGATGATGAAATCTCCATCATTATTCTAAAAGGAAATGGAGGAGCTTTTTGCTCAGGCGGTGACATTAAGTCCATGTTTAATTTAGGAACAGAGAAGGACTTCTATGCAATTATGGATAGTATTAATGAGCTTGCCATGTGCTTATACACAATGCCAAAGCTCACAATAGCGGCAGTCCATGGAGCGGCTGCAGGGCTCGGCCTAAGCCTCGCTCTTGCGACAGACTGTATCATTGCTGATAAGGACAGCAAGCTTGCAATGAATTTCATTGGTATTGGACTAATTCCGGATGGAGGAGGGCATTTCTTCCTCGAACGTCGCTTAGGTGAATTAAATACGATGAAATTAATATGGGATGGCGAAGTCTTGAAGGCACCGTGTGCGTGTGAGATGGGGCTTATTGACATTGTGGCAGAAGGCGGTTTGGATGCGGCTGTGAACGAAAAGGTAGCGGAGTGGAAGCAAAAGCCGATGCAGGCAATGATTCGTACGAAGAAGATTCTGGCTGAGACGAAACGTCCGCAATTACTGAAAATCCTGGAGCTTGAAAAAGGCTCACAGTTTGTCATGAGACAGACGGAGGATCACCAAGAAGGTATTAAGGCCTTTGTTGAGAAAAGAAAGCCCGTATTCAAGGGGAAATAATAACTGAAAAGACCTATCTGCAAGCATTGAACTCGCAGATAGGTCTTTTCATTAGCGGTGGAATAAAATTAGTTTTCCAACTGGGGATGTCAATCGATGAGTCATTTCTTCAAAGCCTTTTTCTTCAAGAAGCTTTGAACCGATTTCTTTTGCGGCATCATCATTAGCAGCTTCAATCGATTCATCCATAACCTTCTCTCCGTTTGGCTCAAACACAGTCAGTTTATAAATACTCATAAGTCCCCTCCTAGTAAATAACAGATTCTCCAATAATATTCTCCCATAAATAGATAAAAAATGTAAAGTTTTGAACATTTTGATAGCAAAATCCAGTACACTTAAAGAATATATATTAGGTCTAATGTAAATATAAGACCGGAAGAATGATAGGAGGGGGCAGATCATTGACACTAAAGATTCAGGAAATTACTAAGCAGTTCGGCCGTTTTACGGCTGTGAAACAACTATCTCTTGAGATAGAAAAGGGAAGTATTTTTGGCATGCTTGGGGCAAATGGAGCGGGAAAGACAACGACTTTCAGGATGATTCTCGGCCTCATTGAACCGACTGCAGGAGAAATCACCTGGGATGGAAAACCTATTGGCTACACGAACAGTGCGCAAGTCGGTTACTTACCTGAAGAGAGGGGACTTTACCCAAAATTAAAAACTGGCGAGCAGCTCGTTTACCTGGCAAGATTGCGAGGCATGGACAAAGCGGATGCCGAGAAAGAAGCGAAGGCATGGCTTGAACGCTTCAATGTACCGGAATATTGGGATAAGAAGGTCGGGGACCTATCAAAAGGTAATCAGCAGAAAATCCAGTTTATTGCATCAGTCATCCATAAACCTGAGTTGTTGATTCTTGATGAACCATTCAGCGGCCTTGATCCTGTTAATGTGGAGCTGCTGAAGAATGCTGTTCATGATTTACGGAAAGAAGGAACAACGATTGTCTTCTCAAGCCACCGGATGGAGCATGTTGAGGAGCTGTGTGAGAATCTTTGTATCCTGCAGCATGGCGAGGCCATCGTGAAAGGGAAGCTGAAGGAGATTAAGCGCTCATTCGGCAAGAAGAATATTGTCATTCATGCTGATTATGACTTGAGCTTTTTGAAAGAGTATCCAGGTGTCGTAAAGATGAAGGAAGTAACTGAAGGTGTCCATTTGCAAATCTCTAAAGAAGAGGATGCAAGGCTGATTTTAGAGGATACGGTTAAACACGGATTCATTCGTAAATTTGAGCTTGAAGAGCCTTCCTTGCAGGATATCTTCATCGAAAAGGTAGGTGCACGATATGAGTAAGTTCTGGATTGTTGCCATGCATACGTACATACAGAAAGTAAAAAGCAAATCCTTCATTATCTCTACGGCGGTTATTTTGCTGTTTATGGCGGCCTTTGCCAATCTCGACCGTATCATCGGGTTATTCGGGGATGAGGAGGAGAAAATTGGTGTCGTTGCGCTATCAGGGGATTACTTTGCTGCCCTCCAGGAGCAATTAAAGGCAAGCGGCAGTGAATTGGCCCTTGAGGAATTTGATTCTGAGTCAAATGCAAAAAAGGCAGAGGAAGAGGGGGATATCAGCGGCTACGTGCTTCTTGAAGACCAAGCCGGATTGCCTGCAGGAATCTATAAAGCGGCATCTATTGCTGATTCTACAGAAAGCACAGAGCTTCAAAATGCCCTTCAGCAAGTGCAAACAGTCATTATGACCGAGAAGGCTAATATAACGGATGAACAATTAGCGGCCATTTATACGCCGGTTTCATTTGAAGTGGAAGCATTGAATGAGGATGCAAAGTCTGAGGCTGAATTAAGTCAGGCAAGAGGGCTTGTTTATATTATGATATTTGCCATTTACTTTAGTGTCCTTGTCTATGCCGGCATGATTGCCAATGAGGTAGCCATTGAGAAATCGTCAAGAGTTATGGAAATTCTAATCTCCAGTGTTTCGCCAATCAAGCAAATGTTTGCTAAGATAACAGGGATTGCCCTATTGACCTTAACCCAGCTTATTATCTTTGTCGTCGTTGGTTATTTGGCTCTGATGAATAATTCAGGGGTTGGGGATGTCTTTGAATTATTCAATTTCAACAATATAGAGACCAAAACGGTCATTTATGCCGTCGTATTCACCTTGCTAGGCTATTTGCTGTATGCGACGATGGCAGCCTGCTTAGGGTCTTTGGTCAGTAAGCTTGAGGACTTGCAGCAAATGCTTCTGCCGATGACCATGCTCGTTATATTTGGATTCCTCATTGCGATGAACGGGCTGTCTAATCCTGAGGCAAACTTTATTACAATCACATCCTATATCCCATTCTTTACGCCGATGATCATGTTCCTTCGTATCGGGATGCTCGATATTGCCCCGCTAGAGATTGCCATTGGCATCATTCTTATGCTTGTGACAATCGGGCTCTTAGCCTATGTTGGAGCCAAAGTCTATAAGGGCGGCGTCTTAATGTACAGTAATTCAACTTCATTGAAGGATATTAGGAAAGCCATTAATTTGACTAAGAATCAATGAATCTATACAGTGTGCCAGGCATACTGTATATGGACTTTAGGCAAACTCCTGATGGGGGATGCCTGAAGTCTTTTTCATGTCTGTAAAATGTTTCTTACTTTCGTATAATAGAAAAAGGCAGTCCTCCCTCTAGGTTAATGCTACTTCTATTCAACTCAACTACCTAATTTGTTTCATTGTTTCTGGAAGGAAACAATCTGTCTATTAAATACCAAACAATGGTGAATACTGTGGAAAAACCAATCATATTTAACAAGGTTGCGTGTTCGCCTTTTATCAATAGCATAAAGCAGACCATTTGTAGAATTAATGACAAAATAAATAAACGCAGATACGGCATTTGACCATTCTCCTCTCTATGAAAGCATAAAGCTATGTATGTCTATTAATTCCCTGCATCACTTTCATTCTCCTTCTTTTCCCTTCTTCTTATTGACTACTGTGCTGACCCAAGGTGTGCCTCTGGCCACCAAGTCCTATTTTTTGTTCAGAAATTTACCAAAAAAATATCATATATATTTTTTTCGTAAACTTGTACACTTTTATTTTCCCTATTCGTTATATAAATGAAAGGAGGGCCAATGAAGACTGAGACGATAGAAGACTTATACCGGAGGAAGTTTCAAATCATCTTCAAGTATTTAATAAGCATTGGCTGTTCGAAGGAAAATGCCGAAGATATTGTACAAAATACGTTCTACAAGGCTATTGAAAATATGGTTCATCTGGAAGTGAGAAACATATCTGCCTGGCTGTTCAAAGTTTCTGTAAATCAATTCTATGATTTATGTAGGCGAAAGCAGCGCTTTCCAAAAGTCCATATTAATGACCAAGCATTTATCGATTTTTTTATTCAGGAAGAGACAAGCGAGGATTTATTATTGGTTAAAGAATTTCAAGGGGATATCCGTCATCTATTAGATGAACTAAAACCAAGTCATAAAAACTTACTGCTTCTCAAATATGACCTGGGACTATCCTATGAAGAAATATCGGCCATGCTTGATATGAAGGTGGAAACGATTCGAACAACCTTGTACAGAGCTAGGAAAGAATTCAAACAGAAGTGGAGGGAACAAAATGAACGAAGACCGTGAAATCGACCGCTTATTTGATCCAGACTTTGATGAGAAGGATTTAATAAAATCAGCAAAAAGAAAAAGTTACTTCCGCATGACGGGTGTTAGCTTTCTCGTTTCGATATGTGTATTAACTTTATTGATACTATTAAAGATTCAATTGACGCCCTATTATATGGGACAAAAAATGACGGCTAAAGAATTATATTATGAAATTTACGGCGCCAATATTTATACAGGTGCCTGGACAGAGCGCTATAAATTAGTCGGCAGCTCGGCTATTGCTCCAAAATACAAACTCTTAAACGGTAAACCAGTTCATCTTGGTGAAGTATCCTATGACACTCCTGATATAGAAGTGACAGTTGGAGCTTCAGAGCTGACTCAATTCTCATATACAGGAGATCGAGTAATGAACTTCTTCCATCCTTCTTTACAGTACCGATCCTATAAAAATGATTTGAGTAAATTAGATAGAGTGAATGACGGCAAATTAATTGAAATGGCCCTATCCTTCAATAAGGCTTACACCTATAAAGAGGTTGTTGCCATGCTGCCTGCAGATGTAACACTGCAATGGAACTGGGTAAATGCTTATTCCGCAGAGGAGCTTGAAGGGTTAAAAGATATAAGCAATGCCCCTTCTAAGGACCCTGCAATCCTAAAAGAATATGAAGTAGCCGGCTTTCCTTCTATTTCAAAAGGCGGGGAAGCAATCCAAGATCCGACAAATACCTTTATCGAAACACTCGACTTGGCCATAGAAAAAGGCGGTTCTTACAAGGAAGATTTTGAACATCTATACAATACGATGAAGGAAGACGATGCATCACTTACAGAAAAACAAATTGGAATCATTGGTGTGGTCGTTGTAGGTAATAAACAACAATTACAATCGCTGATCGACAAAAATTATATTAAGGCGTCTAGTTTTGGTGCCATTATTGATCAATATTAATCCCCTACAAGAAAGGATGTCATAGTTATGAAAAAAGCAGTATATTGGATGATTTGGACGCTGGTTCTTGTCGCTATTAACATTGGAGCATTTCCTATAGCACTCTTTTCGCTATTTGGAACAGCTGAAGGAACGAGCATTTTTTCAATTGATTATTTAATTGCCTTTTCTATTATTCTATTAGCGAATATCATTTCCGTTCAATTATTCATTGCTATACGAAAACAGGATCAAAATGGATTTTTGATTGGTTTAGTTCTTGCTATCATGGAAGTAGGCTCATTTGTACTCCTCATTAATAGCACTGCGGACTTTATGGTTTGTCTTGCTTTAGCAGCCGTTAGTATGATAGGAGGAGTCATTCTGCTCATTCGGTCTTTTGTCCGTTAAATATAAAGGAGCTATTAGAAGGCGCTTGTCCTTTTAGAATAGCTCCTTTTCCTTGTTGATAATATCGCCCCACAACAATACACCTATAGATACGGTTAGAGCTTCAGCTTTAAACCTTCATGCGTTGCTTTAAAGCCTAATCGTTCATAAAATCTTAGCGCGTCTGGTCGTTGTTTATCCGTTGTCAGCTGTACTAAGCGGCAACCGCGTTTTCTTGCACGCTGGATTGCCCATTTTATAAGCTCCGCACCAACGCCCTTGCCTCTTACAGAAGCCGCTGTTCTTACTCCTTCAATAGTCGCTCTCCATCCGCCCTGATGGGTTAGATAAGGAGTAAAGGGGATTTGCTGTACCCTAATGACTTGATCATTGCCATCATCGGCTACTACTAATTCGTTATTAGGGTCATTGACGATTGCCTGAAAAGCGTTTATGTAACTACTAGGAAGCGGGTGCTCATAACGCTCGCGCTTTCTCCCCAAAATGTCGTCAGCAAGCATGGCGATGATTGTATCTAAGTCACTTTCTACAGCAAGCCTTACCTTTATTTCAGTCTCCAGTCAAATCACCCCATAATAGATATTCTTTATGGCTGCTCCATAAGCAGAAAAGAAAAAGTCTGTTTCCCATTCGCTGATGCCTAAATTAAAATACTTGGCGCAATTCAATCTGTCCTTCTCCAAATCCTTGAGGGTCCGGCATACGCATTGCCCAATCGATGGCCTCCTGTCTCGACTTCACGTCAATTAGGATGAACCCTGCAATCAGCTCCTGCGTTTCTGTAAAGGGGCCTTCAGTGACCACGGGCTCTTCTCCGGGACGCGGAAATGAGATACGGATTCCTTTTGAACTTGGATGAAGTCCTTTAGACATAACCCGCACGCCTGCCTTAACTAATTCCTCATTATACTTTGTCATAGCCTCCATAAGCTCAGGACTAGGAAGGTTACCGGCCTCCGAATTCTTCGATGCTTTTACAATCAACATAAAGAGCATGAAATTCCCTCCTTCTCATTTAGAGGCAAGCTGCCTCTTTCCTAATAAGAGTTCAACAGCGGAGGAGATGAATCCTCTATGAATTTCTGCTTTATTAGTTAATGAAATAATCAAAGGCAATCCAATAAAAGAGGAGGGCACATATGAACCAAAGGATTGAGCCCTTCCGCTGTTTTGGTTTGATGATAAATTGTTCGATTGAGCTTAGCAGAAAGTTCGTGCCAAGGAGAAAGTGTATAATTGCCATAGAACTCAGAGAATCATTATTCCAAGTTAAAAACAATGTTAATACTATGCCGATACATATGGTTAATTGTGCATACATGAGCGGTTTAACTGTGCGATTAGTCTTTTCAAAAAAGATGCCGATTGTTTTATTGAGAAAAGAGTTCATCGGTCTTTCCCTAAAGTCCTTTTGCAGTTCATTTTTTTGCTGCTGTTCTCCATCACACAACTCTTCGGCTATTTGCTTTATACGCTCCATTGAGACTCCCTTTCTTTGTTCAATGGCTAATGGATGGTTAGTTGGTTCGAGTTCAATATACGGTTTTATCCCAATTGAGCGGGTATGAACCATCGTTTTTAAATGAATCGTTTCTGGATAGCAGGGAATAGAAGTAGATAGCCAGCCAAACATCGGTTCAAGAACTTCTTCTCTTCCTTCGGTATCCCAATAATCAATTAATCTATAGAAATTAGCTTCGCTTAATGAGACCCAGACATCCCATATGAATTGTTTGTCACTACCAATGACAGGAATTTCAATGCATCCCCGAACGAAAAAATGTTCATTGTCAATCACACACACATCTTGATTGATTTCCACTCGACTTTTCTGATGTTCAACGGATAGTTCATCATAATAATCTGGAGCAGGGCTTCCGTAACTCATTGGGAGTTCATTATGATATTTCTTGCAGCAACTGCAAAAGTATCCTTCAATTTGTTGATTCATGATTTATCCTCCAAAAAAAACAGCTATTGTTTTATTCGATATACGAGGAAAACATTCCTTCTTCCTTGGAGAGTTTACCTATGAAGGACAAGGCAGCTAGCGTCTTTTGTAGTAAAATAGGGAGAGGGAGTGAATGAAAGTGAAAAATATAACATTTATCCATGCGGCTGATCTTCATTTGGGCGGCATGTTTTCTGGATTTCGGCATCTGCCGGATACCTTATATGAAAAGCTGAGAACGAGCAGTTATGAAGCATTAAGGAATTTGATTCAAACAGCGATAACGGAGAAAGTAGATTTTGTTATCCTGGCAGGGGATATTTATGATGGGAATGACCGCAGCCTTAAGGCACAGATTCAGTTCCAAAAGGCGATGGAGCAGTTGAATAAGGAAGGTATTCCTGTATATCTGATTCATGGCAATCATGACTTTCTTGAAGGAAACTATTTTAATCTGTCTCTTCCGCCTAATGTCCACATATTTGGACGAGAGGTAGAGGTTAAGGAGCATGTGAAGGAGGATGGGACATCGTCTATGCTTTACGGCTTCAGCTATGGACAGAGACATATAAAGGAAAGGATGATTGAAGGCTATATCAAGCAGCCATCAGGGGATTTTCATATCGGCCTCTTGCACGGCAATCTTGATGGGGAAACGGCCCATGGTAATTATGCTCCTTTCACGAAGATGGAGCTAGTGCAAAAGGGATTTGATTATTGGGCATTGGGACATATTCATAAACGGATGCTTGTTCTAAATGAGCCATATGCTGTATACCCTGGATGCCTCCAAGGCCGGAACAGGAAAGAGACAGGAGAGAAGGGGTTCTATCTTGTTCATTTATCTGAAACAGAAACGAAACTTGATTTCCGCCCAGCTTCTGTTCTGAATTGGCAGGAAGAGACGGTGGAAGCAAGCGGACTCGAGATGAATAGGCTTATTCAGCACATCAACGAGCGGAAGGAGCATTATCGTCAAGCGGGCAAGGACATCCTTCTTGAGTTGATTCTGGATGCTTCAAAGGCCAAGGAAGAAGACTGGCTTTATTCAGATATGGACGAATTGCTTGAAGCTGTGCAGGAGGGAGAGGAGGAAGAAACTCCGAGGGTTTGGATTCACACGATGAAGCTAATCCCGCCTGCTTGGATGGATGAGGGCACGGATGAAACTCAGAGCTTTTTAGCTGAGCTATTAGATGTTTCGGCAGATCTCGGCAAGGAACAATTCGAGGAGCTTATAGCCCCTCTTTTAACTCATTCGGCTGCAAGAAAGTATGTGAAAGGCTGGGATTACGCTTCACAGAAGGAAATTATCCTAGAGGCCAATATGGAATTGGTGAAGCGATTAAATAGCAGATAAGGAGACAGAAGACCGTTGATTATTAAGAAAATACATATATTTGGATACGGGAAATTCGAAAATTATCAACTAGATCTCTCCTCTGGAATCAATGTTCTTTATGGGGAGAATGAGGCAGGCAAGTCGACGATTTTTTCATTTATCCATGCCATGCTTTTCGGCTTTCCGCAGAGAAGTCAGAATGCCCCCTCCTATGAACCGAATGGAGGAGTGAAATACGGCGGCAGACTGACGGTTGAATGGCCGGCGAATGGAGAAATCACCATTGAGCGAATCAAACATACGCAGGGCAGTGAGTGCAAGCTATATCAAGGTGGTCAGTTCATCGGTCAGGAGGAGGAACTAAAGGAGCTACTTAAAGGAATTGACCGGGATTTCTATGAATCCATCTATTCCTTTAACTTAGATGGGATTAGAGAAATTTCCCGTCTAAATGAAGAGGAGCTTGGACGATACTTATTTTTTGCCGGCATGTCTGGAAGTGAACGATTGTGGGATTTGGAGAATGGTCTTCAAAAGCAAATGGAGCTCCTCTTTAAGCCGAGCGGTAAGAAGCCAGAGTTGAATCAGAAACTCGCAGAGATGAAAGAAAGCACGAGGCAATTGCAAAAGGCCAAGGAAAGAGAAAATGAGTATAATGAGTTCCTACATCATCAGGAAAGGCTTTCGAACGAAATTGCTGAACAGCGGACACGCTTGGAGAAAATAAGAAGCCATTTGATTCATTTAAAGGACTGGAGGCGCCTTTTGCCAAGCATTCAGGAACTTTCCGGCATTAACGGCAGGCTGAGTGAATTAAGGGAGAGGCCTTTTCCTGCCGGCGGAACGAAAAGGATGGAGACCATTGAAGCCGAACTGGTGGCGAAATCCGCCATGCTGAAAACGCAATCGACTAAATTATCTGCCTTGAAGGATGAAAGGCAAAAGCTTACCTATCAGGAGGACTGGCTTCTTAAGGAGGCTGAGGTCCAGCAAATGGAACGTCCTATAGAGCATTGCGAGTCACTGGAGGAAGAAATAAGAGCTAAATCAATTGAGCTAAAGCATTTAGATGCCCGTATGTATAAGCTGCAGGAAGAATTGCATATGAATTTAGAGGAGGAGACAATTGCCTCTCTTGATACGAGTGTTTTCCGTAAAGAGAAAATCAAGAAGCTGGAGCTTGAAATGAGCACCCTCAAGAAACGGAAAAGTGAACTGGATTTCCAATTTGAACAGGAGAAATTGAAGCTTGACCAAGTGGAAAAGACAATGAAGCTCTATGAAAGCAAGCTTTTGCCGGATGGGGAGAGAGCGAGGCTTGAAGAAAGGCGCAAGACCTTCAAAGAATCGTCCGACTCATACAATTTGGAGGAAGTGCGGGAAACACTTGAGCGATTGAAAAACCGGCGTGAGAAAATCTGGACAAAAGAACAGAAAATGAGGAAGAAACAAAAGCGATTTTCTAATCTCGCAGGTATTCTGCTTATTCTGACAGCCATCCTAACCATGTTCAGCGGGAAAGTACTGCTTGGTACCGGGATTGGACTCGGAGGAGTTCTGCTTATCTTCATTTGGAGGCAGTTCCTTGGCAGTTATACGAAATCTAGTGAGCTGGATGAAGAAATCCTCTTTTATGAGGAAAAGCTGGCAGGCTTTTCAAACCGTGTTCAAAGGCAAGGAGATAATGGTTTGACAGACAGACTTCTCATGGAGGATGCGGAGAACCGTTTGCAATATGAGAGGGAGAAATATCGGAAAGAACAGCAGGATGAAATTTTCGAAGGTTTAATCCAAGCATTTGAGAAGTGGGAACAGGAGAAGCAAGCCTGTGAAAGACGCTTAACCGTCCTTGGGGATGAATGGTTCATTCCGCGGGAGATTTCGAAGTCTATGCTCTCTGAGGCATTGGACCGTCTTGAAAGCATGAAGGATATTATTCTGGAGAAAAACAAGCTTCAATCCTCCATAGAGGAAAACCGTCAAGTGATTGTCGCCCTTAGCACTAAATTAAATAAGCTTGCTGAGGATTTTCATGTCAGCACTGAACAGTCAAGGAGAGAGATCTATCGTCAAATCAAGCAGAAAATGGATGAAGTCATCGGAGTAAGGAATGAAGCGAAACGTCTTAATGAACGGATTGCTGATTTGACGGAGGAGAAAGAGCCGCTTGAGGAAATATGCGAACATCTGGAGGCAGAGCAGGCAGCGCTGCTGAAGGAAGCGGGCTGCGAATCTATTACAAGCTTCTATCAGTTGGGCAAGGAATCCGAAGAACGAGAGCAGCTCGTAACAATAAGACGCCAATTAATGATTCAGCTTGGTGAATTCTCAGATAGTGAGCATTATTTGGATACAAGTGCTGCTAAGCTGGATGAGCAAATAGCGAGTGCCGAGGAGGATAGTTCGTCTGTTGAGCAGCAAATTGAGGCAGGCCTTCAAGAGCTTGCCAAGGTTCAATATGATATTAAGAGGCTTGAGGAAGATGGAACAGTGGAAGCCTTGCAATTCCATCATCAACAACTGCTTGAGGACTTTCAGGTACTGTCGCGGAAATGGGCGAAGCTTGCTGTGGCTAAAGGCATTCTTCAAGAGGCTATCACGAAATATAAGAATGAGCGCTTTCCCGCCATATTGGAGAAATCAAATGAACATCTGTATTATTTGACCAATGGCAAGTACGAAAGGCTTGTATTCTCAAATGAGGGGACAGGGCTGATGCTACAAGATAGCCAGGGAGAATACATTCCTGCCCGGGATCTGAGCAGAGGTACAGCAGAGCTTGCTTATGTATCAATTCGTCTTGCATTAGCTTTAACCATTGAAGGACGAAAGGATCTTCCGATTATGATGGATGACACATTCGTTAATTTCGATGATAGACGAACGGAGCGGGTTCTTTCCTTGCTGAAGCAAATTGGACAAGAGGAGCACCAGATTCTCTTTATGACTTGCCATCAAAAAATCAAGGAGCCGTTTACTTCACATGAAGTGATCTCCATAGGGTGATAAACAACGAAAACAGTTGCCTAGCATGCTATAATATAAAAGGAATAGACTGGGAGGGATTTAAGATGAAGGGAATTGCCCATTACGAGGTAGGAGATACAATCGATCTCCATTTATTCATAAAGAATGCGATCAAAGGTACAGCCAGCAACGGCAAACCTTTTTTATCATTAATATTCCAGGATAAAAGCGGGGAAATTGAAGCAAAGCTTTGGGATGTAAAACCTGAGGACGAACAAATTTATGTTCCGGAGGCAATCGTCCGCGTTACTGGAGATGTACAGAACTACAAAGGAAAGCTCCAGCTGCGCATTCGTGCCATCCGATTGAAATATGATAATGAAGCGGTTAATATCGGAGATCTGCTGCCAACAGCTCCAATTGGCAAGGATGAAATGGCTGATACCATTACGAAATACATATTTGAAATGACTAATCCGAATATCCAGCGCATTACTAGGCATCTGGTCAAGAAGTATTCAAAGGAATTTTTTGAATACCCGGCTGCGACGAAGAATCATCATGAATTCTTCTCTGGACTTGCCTATCATGTCGTCTCCATGCTGGATTTGGCTAAAGCCATTGCGGAGTTATACCCATCCTTGAATAAGGATTTGCTGTATGCAGGTGTCATCCTTCATGACCTTGGTAAGGTGATGGAATTGAGCGGGCCGATTGCCACAACTTATACAGTGGAAGGGAATTTGCTTGGTCATATCACCATCATGGTAAATGAAATCGGCAAGGTGGCCGAGGAACTCAATATACAGGGAGAAGAAATCCTTATACTGCAGCATATCGTGCTGAGTCATCATGGCAAGGCGGAATGGGGAAGCCCGAAACCGCCATTGGTGAAAGAGGCTGAAATCCTGCATCACATCGATAATTTGGATGCGAAGATGAATATGATGGATAGAGCGCTTGACCGCGTGAAACCGGGTGAATTCACTGAGCGCATCTTCCCGCTTGATAACCGCAGTCTCTATAAGCCATCCTTTAAATAAATACGGACGAAAGTTTTCCTCATAAGAGCGGATAAGCCGCATATAATGTTTGAAAAGGGCCTGTCCCTTAAGAAAGGGAGAATGTCTTCGTGCCATTTTTCATGTGGTTCATCGTCGCAGGAATTTTTGTCAGTGCTTATATGACCATCAAATCAATGAGAGAAGACAGAGAAATTGATGAAGCCTTCATAGAGGATGAGGGGAAGGTATACATCGAACGAATGGAAGAGGAAAAGAAGAAGCGCACATTAACAGATGAGGCAAATTAAAAAACTCGGCTGATCAGCCGAGTTTTTCTTTATTAAAAGGCGTCTTCCAAATCTTTATCCTTCACATCGATTTTTGCATCATCGATTACTTTTTGAATAGCTTCTTGGGCTTTTGTAGAGTCTAGTTTAGCGGTCTTAACGCTTCTCTCTACATCAGCTTTTGCATCTTCAAAGGAAGGACTGTCGTTTTTGACGCGATCTGTCACTTGAATGATATGGAAACCGTAATCTGATTGTACAGGGTCAGAGATCTCATCCACCTTCAATTTATAAGCTGCATCCTCAAAGGCAGGCACCATCTTGCCTACACCGAATTCACCAAGGTCTCCGCCTTGTTCTTTAGATGCCTCATCAGTGGAGTATTCTTTAGCCAAATCAGCAAATTTTTCGCCATTTTCAAGCTTTTTCTTTACTTCTTTCGCTGTTTTTTCATCTGCTACAAGGATGTGTCTGGCTTTAAGATTGACTGTATACTTGTTCTCATAATAATCCTTCAGCTCATCTTCTGTGACATCGACTGTTTCGAGAGCTGCTTTCTCTTGAGCAAGCTGATATTTAAGCTCTTCCTTGAAGGCTTTTTCATCTGCATAGCCGTTTTGAGCAAGAGCACTTTCGAAGTTCTCACCAAGGTTAGCCTTTGTTTCTTCAAGGCGTTTGTCGACTTCCTTGTCACTTACCTTATATTGATCGGTGAAGACCTTTTTGTAAACAAGCTCTTGAAGTACTTGGTCCCCATATTTGTCCTTCAATTCCTCATAGAATTCATCTTTCGTGATATTGCCTGATTTTGTTTCTGCGATTGTCTCATCAGAACCGACATTGTTGCAGGCACTGAGGCCGATAAGTGTCGATACGGATGCTACTGTGATTAACCATTTCTTCATCCCTTACACTCCTTTTAGCATATTGCCAAAACATCCCTTTATCTTTAACAAGCATAACTATACCACAATTCCTCTGCTAAAAAAAGGATAAGGAGGCTCATTTACCTTATAGGGCTTATGAGCATAAACAATCTTGACATACCATGCATAGGATATAGGGACAGGAAAAAAGACAGGCGGTTCATAAAGAATTGGTCTTGTCAAAAAAGTGAGCATATGAGTAATGTGCCCATTCCTTTCTTACCAAGCTTGAATAGGATAGGGTAGCAGCTCAAAAGGAGGTGTTATCATGGGTCAGAACTACGGAGGAGGATTTGCCTTCATCGTCGTACTTTTCATTTTGCTCGTGATTGTTGGTGCGTCTTGGATTTACTAAGAAGTAAACCAATCCATTGTGATTGAAAGGAGGATACAACAATGTCTGGAGGATATGGCGGAGGTTTCGCTTTATTGGTTGTTTTGTTTATCTTGTTGGTCATCATCGGGGCATCCTGGATTTGCTAATCAAAGATTTCCGGAAGAAGAAAGACGAGTGCTTAGGCATTCGTCTTTTATGCTGTATATAGTATTTCGAGATAAGTTGAAACTAGCAGGATCGTGATTAGGACATTGATTGTACGATAAAAACTATCCTGTTTTTCTTCTGGAATCTCTTTCTTTATACAGAAGCTGGTGGATAGCTTATTAATATAATACAAGAAAAAGAGAGCAAATAAGGAAAACCAAATAAGAATTATCATCCTGCTACCCCCCTTGGCGCTGTTATCTCTCTTACATTATCAAAAAATTGCCTACACTGCAAAGACTATGAGGATGAAAAACGGTTTATTATCAGTTCGAGGAAAAGGTTGGTTTATTTTCTTGTTGAGGAAAAATATGTGAAGAAATGAACAAGACGTTTTAAGGTAAAAGCGGATGTAAATTTAGGTCCGCTTTTATCGGGAATGCCCCTGTGTTATTGTATTGGTTCTTTTTCTGGATGTTCAATCTTTTCGAGAAAACCGTTCTCATCTGTAAATTCATGTTCAAGATTAGCAAAAGATTTTTCGAAAATATTCATGAAATCATCCCCGTAAATATTCTTAACGATGGCCATCATTTCCATCATATCCGGGAATTTACCGTATAGCTCCTTCAACGGTTGTGCTCCTAGATAAACAGAGTTCTTGGAGGAATCAAAGACTTTAACAATTTCAAGCAAAAGTTCGACCCCTTGATCTGTCAATTCAATATACGTATTCCGTTTGTCATTTTCCTTTTTGGAGAAACGAAGTAGTCCGCGTTCTTCAAGCTTCTTCGAGAAATTGAATGCGGTTGATACGTGCATAACTCCGAATTTCGCCACATCGGAAATGGAGGCTCCCTTTAAATGATAGGCAATCCAGAGAATATGGTGTTCATTAATATTCAAATTATAGGGCTTGATCCATTGCTGCCAGTCTTTTTCGATTGCTTTCCATAAAGCCTTGCTCAACTGTGCCACACGCTGAGTGAATAACATGGCTTCTTTCACTGAATTCAAATTTTCAGACATGATTCATTCACCTACTTTTCTTTTTTTCATTATTATCCTTATAAAATATTAAATAACAAAAAAGGTAATTTGCCAAATATTTAGAAACTTTTTCTACAAATTTCTATCAATTTTCCTCTATAATGTTTTATTTTGCCGGCGTTGGTGTAATAGCTGCTTCAAGTTCGTTAATGGCTGTTTCCACATCCTTGATTTGTACCTGTATCGCATCGGTATGCTGTTTTGCATCTGCATTCCATTCCTGGATCAATTCTTTTACATCCTTAATGAACATATTGACTTGTGCTTTACTCACGTTGGCGGCTGATATACAGTCATTTTTCAATTGGATGACCGCTTCTTGGACATCTTGAAGAAGGAGGACGGTCTCATCCTTTGTTTCCTTCAAATTTGAACGTACTTCCTTGCCGGATGCAGGGGTGCTAAGCAGTACACCAACTCCGGCTACGGCGAAACCAGATATGAATCCAATCGCTAAAGATTTTGCTTTCATTATTATTCACCCCAATTTATTCTTCCTTTTACAGATTTCTACATAAACATAAAAATCCCTTTAAAAAATAGTCCTTATATTAAACATTTCCTTTTTTTATATTATTTTAAACGTTAATTGTTATTTTCGGAAACTATTTTTGCCAAAAAATTCATGGTTTTTTTCATAAACTTGCCAAAATGGTCTTGGAATTAGCTTTCTCATATCAAAAACAAGCTGTGCATAATATGAGTAAAGAATGAATGAAGGAGGATAAATAATGTGGCGGCTCTTGTCTTATTACTCATTTTAATCAGTGCTTCTTTCGGTGTTATGCTTCATTCTGTTTATGTGATTGGAAAAGGAGGGGTGTATCCTTCAAAGAAAATTCTTAAGAAGAGATTGCAGCTAAGCGGGGGCGCCTTTCTGGCGGCAGCGGTCCTTTTATTGGCGACGTGGATCCTATAGAGGTGGGATGTACAGGGATTAAAAAAGGGTTCTTTTTCAAGTGTTGGGGTAGAGTCTTTTTGCTCTACTCCCTTATCCTAATGAATGACCGATGTTTTTATATTGATGGTGGAGGAGGATCCTCGCGCGGAATCGGGTGAAATTCCGATAGCCAAATCCATTCCGTTTCATCACCTTTGTTAAGTTGTTTAAGCCTTCCACAAACCCATTCGAGTAATTGAACTCGAAGCGATTTAAGATTTCTCTTTCCCAGTTTCGATACGTTTGGACTGTCTTGCTCAATTCAGGAATGCCACTCCCTTCTACCTTCTGATAGAACTGACGAAGTTCTTTCTGTGTCTCCAGAATCCCTTTTCCTCCATTTTCTTTTGCCTTATAAAACCAAGTATAAAAGGCCTCCTTGAGCTCATATGCTTTCTGGAGTTCAGGGGAAAAGCTGAAGTATCGCTGAAGAAGCCACTGGTCTTTCTCCGTTAATTTATGGGCGGCTTTATGAAAGATATAGCGGGCTTTCTTGCATTTCTTCCGGTCATATTCATGCCACCTGGCCTGTTCTCTCACTCGCACCCGATCCAGCGCCCAATTCATATATCGGACAAAGTGGAAGCTATCCGCCACAATGATGGGCCGCCCCAACGCCTCTTGAACTGCTCTCTTAAAGGCTAAACTCATATCCATGACAACCACTCGGACCTTCGCTCCGTGTTTACGCAGGTAATCCTTGATCGTATCCTTCCGGCGATTCGGAAGAATATCGATGGGCTCTCGTGTTTGGGCATCCGCAATGATAAGCTGAAACTTTTCCTTCCCGGTGTTCCCCTTGAATTCATCAATGGCGATCACTTCTGGCAAGGCAGCCGACCCCTTCATGGAGTCCGGGACAATGGCATCAAACCGGCGGATGATGGTACTGACGGATGTATGATATTGAGCGGCGATTTCGGTGAATGTCTTGGCTTTGACTGTACGTATCTGGACTTGTTGGTTCCATTCTTTTGAGAAGCGTTGATACCGATCGACAAACGGGTTCTGTTCGGCAAACCTCTTTCCACAAGGACAAACATACCGCCGTTTGCGGTATTGCAAAACCGTTGGTCGTTCCGCCATTTTAAGATGCCGAACGGACTGAATCCGATAATCATGGACTTTCTGCGTTTCCTCGCCACATCTTGGACAGGTATGCGGTGCCATGGGCATCTCAACGGTTATTTCAAAAACACCATTATCCTTCACCTCGGACTTTGTCACCCTTACACCTTCTAAACCCGGCAATGTTATGATAAAATTCAAGAGCACACATCTCCTTTTCGACTTGTTTCTGGACAATTCAAGTATAAGAAAAGTGCAGCATGTGTGCTCTATTTTTTATGTCCATTTTTTTGGACACCCCAACATTTAGTATAGAACCTAAAAAAGAGGATAACGGCTTCGTTATCCTCTGGGCATTATTTATGAAGTAATTACAGCATTGGTTCGTTTCAGAATACTTGATGCCATTGGATAAATAACAGCCATTGCAACGGTGTTAATGACAAGGGCAGGAAGAATTGCTCCGGCAGCCAATGTCAAAAATGGTCCAGGAAGGCCGACAAGTAAATAGGCTGATGTTAAGAAAATCGTTCCCGAGATCAGTGTGCCGACCAAGGTTAAGGATAGGCTGGCAACTGCGGGTTTAACAAATTTCGTAAGCAATTTATAGACTGCATAAATAATCAACGCTGTTATGATCTTATCAATGATATTGGGTATTTGTCCTCCTGGAAATGAGGTAGTCAAACCAGAAATAATTCCAGTGACTGCGCCTATTAATAGCGCATTCTTCAAGTCTGGCAGTAAAAAGATGCCGAGAAACATCATAAGAAGCATTAAGTCCGGCTTCATTCCAAAGACAAATCCAGGTACAATCGTGTGCAGAACGGCACCGATTCCGACTAGCAACGATAAAGTTACTAATGATTTCGTATTCATTTTTATCTCTCCTCTTCTAAGCTCAACTAACTATTTGCTTTTTCGGATGTGCTCTCTATGCCAGCCGCAAAAAGCTTACCCAGATTATAACATCATCACCAGAAAGAATACAGCCTAACTATTGATTTTTTTGAATTTTACCATAAAATCTGCCAAGGCCTGGCAATGCTCATGTGGAACGGCATTATAGATGGAGGCCCTGCAGCCGCCGACAGAACGATGACCGCCAAGCCCGATAAAGCCCTCATTGGCAGCCTCCTGAAGGAATTGCTTCGTCAATTCGTTTGTAGGCAGGGTGAAGGTGATATTCATATTCGACCGGCTGTCTTGGTCGGCATGTCCGGAATAAAAACCGTTACTTTCATCAATCGCATCATAAATCAGTTTGGCTTTCTGCTGGTTTTGCTGCTCTATCTGGGCCACGCCGCCCTTATCCTTAGCCCATTCTAATACTAAAGATAAAAGGTAAATGGCCAAGGTAGGCGGTGTATTATACAAGGAATTGGAGCCCGCATGAGTTTCATAAGAAAGCATCGTCGGCAAGCTGTCATCCTTTTGGATTAAATCTTTGCGGATGATGACCACCGTTACCCCGGATGGGCCGAGATTCTTCTGTGCCCCCGCATAGATAAGCCCGAACTGGGAAACATCTATTTTCTTGCTCAATATATCACTCGACATATCAGCGATAAGCGGAATCTGATCCGTCTTCGGATACTCCTTCCACTGCGTGCCGTATATCGTATTATTGCTCGTCAAGTGGACATAAGAGGTATTCTCTTTCCACTGAATATCGGAAAGCTGTGGAATGGCATGGTAACCGGATTCTTTCGTGGAAGCTGCTATCTCTATCGGACCGAGTTTTTTGGCTTCCTTCAAGGCCTTCTCAGACCACGAACCCGTAAGGATATAGCTTGCCCCGCGCTCCTGGTCAAGTAAATTCATCGGAATCATCGAAAACTGCAGGGAAGCTCCTCCTTGAAGGAACAGAATCTCGTAATCCGCAGGAATCTCCATCAGCTCTCTCAGCAGCCCGCTCGCTTTATCATGGACCCTGCTGTACTCCTTGCTGCGATGGCTCAGCTCCATAACAGACATCCGGCTCCCCTCGAAGTCAAGAAACTCCTTCTGTGCCTTCAATAACACTTCCTCAGGTAAAGCGGCCGGTCCCGCATTAAAATTAAACGCTCTAGCCATATGAAAACTCCCCTTCCTCATGCAATCTGTAACCTTATTGTTAAATCAAGGCGTGAATATGACAATTTTACTGAACAATCAAAGGAAAGTAAATGTATATTCTGATAATTTCGCCAATTGGACACGGAAGGGGGTAAAAGGGGGGTATCTGTAAGCGATGGACCACCCAGTGCTCGTGCAAAGGGTGGACATCGTCAGAGAAAGCCCACCCAAAACCCATAGAAAGGGGGGGAGGGTGGGAAAAGGGTGGGCATCGTCAAAGAAGGCCCACCCAAAACCCATGCAAAGGGGGTGAAGGGTGGACAAAGGGTGGTCCAAAGCCTGGCTCCATTAAACGATTCCAACCATAAAAAAGAAGCCCCCATCCAAGGAGGCTTCCCTGTCATCAGCTAATATGCTGACCGATTGAGCTGGCAATTTGTTTGAGCTCGTCTGGTGTATATTCGCTTGTATGGGTTTTCCAAACGGCACCGAAGCCGTCCCCTTCGCCGTAGCGCGGCAATAGATGGATGTGGAAGTGGAAGACGGATTGTCCGGCATGTTCGCCATTGTTGTTTAGGACGTTCATGCCAATTGGGTTGAATTCTTGTTTGATGGCGCGTGCGATTTTTGGTACGGCCTCAAATACATGGGCTGCGATTTCTGGTGTGAGCTCGTATACGTTTTCTTTATGTATTTTCGGGATGACGAGGGTATGTCCTTTAGTTACTTGGCTGATGTCTAAAAAGGCCATTACATGTTCATCTTCATAAACCTTGGAGGAAGGGATATCCCCGTTGATGATTTTGCAGAAAATGCAATCTGACATGGCTTTACACCCTTTCTTATCGTGTTTTTTTTAGTGTAGCACAATTGCTGAAGGGAAAAAAGGACAGGTGCATGAGCTGGAAAATAAAGAGGACGCAGCATGTGCTGCGCCCCCAATAGAGAGGAAGCTTATTCCTTTGACTGGTTTTCCAGACGCTTCTTGGTACGAGTCACCCCACATCGCTTTGAGTGAAGCGACTTTTGATACCTTAATGCCATGTTTCCAACGCTACCATCCCCTTATAATTTGGATAGTCAAATTTCAGGTACTATGGCCTTTGGCGAACACCTCATTTTTTTAGAAGTTATGACTGATCTACCTTAGGGTAAAGCCTACATTATCGCGAACAAACACCCCCGCTTACTGGTTAAGTGTATGTCGTTCCTCTCTGATAATAGATTGCCCGCTTTGACAGGATATATACAATCGGTGAGAGAAATTTTAAAAAAAGATTTCGGAGCGTCACTTTTGGTGAAGGATTTTTCCGTATGAAAGGCATATTTGTTACAATATAAGAAAGAAAAAGATAAAGGAGAATGACCGATGTCATTGCTTGAAATAAACCATGTTACGGGCGGATATACGAGAACGCCTGTCCTGAAGGATGTTAGCTTTGAGGTTAAACCAAATGAACTTGTGGCACTGATTGGATTAAATGGTGCCGGAAAGTCAACGATTATTAAGCATATTATTGGGTTAATGACCCCGCGTAAAGGCGATATCAAGATAAACGACAAGAAGTTTTCCGAGGATATGGAATCATATCGGAAGCAGTTCTCTTTCATTCCAGAGACACCGATTTTATATGAGGAGCTTACGCTTGAGGAGCATTTGCGTTTGACAGCGATGGCGTATGGACTTGATGAGAAGACGTTTGAAGAGCGTTCTGCGAAATTATTGAAGGAATACCGGATGGAGAAAAGGCTGAAGTGGTTCCCTGCTCATTTCTCGAAAGGGATGAAGCAGAAGGTCATGATTATGTGTGCCTTTCTAGTGGAGCCATCGCTTTATATTGTGGATGAGCCGTTTGTTGGTCTCGATCCGCTTGCGATTCAATCCTTGCTGGATATGATGGGGGATATGAAGGAGCAGGGAGCAGGGATCCTGATGTCTACGCATATATTGGCGACAGCGGAAAAATATTGTGATTCCTTTGTTATTCTTCATGAAGGAGAAGTTAGGGCTAAAGGAAATCTCGAGGAGCTTCGCCGCCAGTTTGATATGCCGGGAGCTTCGCTTGATGATATTTATTTGCAGCTGACAAAGGAAGATCGCCATGAAGATTGAGTCATTATGGAAGGAACGCTTTAATCATTTTTTAAAGGAGACCGGTAAATACTTAAAGTATATATTCAATGGCCATTTAGTGTTTGTGATGATTATTTTGATTGGCGGAGCGGGCTATTATTACAGTGAATGGGTTAAAACCTTAACACCAGATTTTCCGGCGCCGATTATTATGGCACTTATACTTGGTCTCGTCGTGACAATCAGTCCGCTCACAACCTTTTTCCGAGATCCGGATATTGTTTTTTTGCTGCCAATTGAGACAAGGCTTGATTCGTATGTGAAGAGATCCTATGTATTCAGTTTTGTCATGCAGTTATATGTTTTGCTTATCATTCAAGCTGTTTTGACCCCGATGTATATGCAGGTAATGGGGGGGCAGGCGCTTTCATTCTTAAGTCTTCTCATTGTTTTGCTTATCCTGAAGGCGGTTAACTTGGCAGGTCGCTGGTTTGTTCTGTATGACCGGGAGCCGTATGCTCCATATGTGGATACCTTTGTGCGCTTTGCTTTGAACGGTGTGTTAGTTTATTTGATTGTAAAGGGTGCGAATGTACTTCTCATTCTGCTTGTGTTTGCTGTATTAGTTGGCTTGTGCTTGTACTATGTGAAGTCCTCTAGAAATACAGTTCTTCAATGGGAAAGGCTGATTGAGCTTGAGAATGGTAGAATGGCCGCCTTTTACCGGATTGCCAATTTATTTACGGATGTGCCGAAGCTGCGTGAGAAAATAACGGAACGCAGATGGCTGTCTGCAATCATCCGGGTGCTTTCAGGCAGAACGAAGAATCCGTTCAGCTATTTATATGCCCGTACATTTGTGCGAGCAAATGATTATTTTGGTTTATATATGCGCTTATCCATCATCGCCTTTTTGGTTGTAGCCTTTGCCGATCTGGGCTGGGGCTCAGTGTTTGTCTCAGTGCTGTTTCTTTATATGACAGGTCTGCAATTGCTGCCGATCTGGCATCATCATGACCAGAAGATGACCATCGAGCTGTATCCATACAATCCTGCATACCGCAAGAAGGCGGTTATGGATTTATTGACCATCCTAATGGTGATTCAGTGCTTTTTCTTTGCCATTGGCATATTAATTGGAGGAAGCCTTCAATTGGCTGGGCTCTCACTTATTCTAGGTCTAGCAGTCATTGTCTTTTTCAGGATGTTTGCAAGCCGTAAAATGCAGGAATAAGGGGAACTTCATTCGTGGGCTTCATCCACGCTGTTTGTTAGTAGAACCAACATTGCCTCGATATGTCTAGGGATGAAAAGGAGGAAGATGGATGTCTGACTCATATGAACGGAAGGTTATGCAAGACTTGGCCATTTGGGAGAAGAAACTTCTGGCGAAACCGAGCAGGATGGAACGGATGTCAAAGAATGCCCAGAATTTCATTAGTGCGAAGCTGCCAAAGAAGATAAATGATGCCTTCCGTCTTTCGGTTAAAGGAATGGTAGAGGGTGTGCTTGCGGGTTCTTCCTATGTGCCGAAAAAGGAGTACGGCCATGATACGCTTGCTGAGATGGATGAGGCCGCGGAGCGTACACTTGAGGCTTATCGAAGGACAGCTGTTGTCGAAGGTGCCGGTACAGGCTTTGGCGGAGGAGTTATTGCATTGGCCGATTTTCCGCTGCTTCTGTCTATCAAGGTGAATTATTTATATGCTTTGAGCAGGATTTATGGCTATAACCCGAAGGAATTAAGTGAACGGATTTTTATTCTGCTAGTCTTCCAGCTTGCCTTTTCATCTGTGGAGAAAAAGAAGGAGTTTCTTCCGATTATCCTAAATTGGGAGAAGGAAAAGGAGCAGTACGAGAATATTGATTGGGATAGCTTCCAGCAGGAGTATAGGGATGCGATTGACTTTGTCAAAATGTTTCAGCTTATCCCAGGCTTTGGCGCAGCAGTTGGCGCATATGCGAACCATCAGCTTCTGGACCAGCTTGGTGAAACGGCCCAAAATGCCTTTCGTATAAGAGTGATAGGAGAAGGAGGAGCTTAAAGGCTCCTCCTTCTTGCATTCTTATTAAAAATAGCGCCATTCCTGAAAGCCGATTGCGGCATAGCCTAGTGTTTTAGCGGCAATCAGCATTGCCTCTTCATTAAAGTCAAACATTGGGTGGTGATGAGGATACGGATAATCCGTATTTGACGGCGCTGCTCCTGTCAGGAAGAGTGCTCCCCGTACGGCCTCTAAATAATAGGAGAAATCCTCCCCAATCATGAGCGGGTCCAATGGGCGGACGTGCTGGAACCCGACTACATCCTCTGCCTTGCTGATGAGATAATCTGTTTCCTTTTCATGGTTGACGGTCGGCGGGTAACCTCTGAAGTAACGGAATTCATAATCACAATCATGTGCAGTGCATGCCCCCTTGATGATTCGCTCCATCTCCTCGATGATGAAGTCCTGCAGCTCTGTCGAAAAGGTTCGTACAGTTCCTTCTAGATATGCTTCGCTCGGAATGATATTAAAGGCATTTCCTGCGTTGAACTGTCCGACAGAGACGACAGCTGAATCCATCGGGTTGATTTTTCTGCTTGTGATCAGTTGTAGAAGTGATACGATTTCCGTTCCTATGACGAGTGCATCCTTGGTGGTATGCGGCTCTGCCCCATGACCGCCCTTTCCCTTAATGGTAATTTGGAATCTGTCAGCCGCAGCGGTGACGGGACCAGGGCTGCAATAAATCTCACCGGTAGGATAAGGAGCCCACAAATGGGTGCCAAATATCGCGTCTACTCCATCGAGGCAACCATCCTCAATCATCGGTTTGGCGCCTCCAGGAGCCAATTCCTCTGCATGCTGGTGTATGAATACATAATTGCCAGTGAGTTGATTTTCCATTTCCTTTAATGCTTTGGCAAGAACGAGCAGCAGAGCAGTATGTCCATCATGTCCACAGGCATGCATCACGCCTTTTACAGTTGAACGATATGGGACCTGCTTTTCATCCTGAATGGGCAGTGCGTCAAAGTCGGCGCGCAGTGCAACAGTCCGTCCGGGCTGTTTTCCCTCAATTGTGGCTACGATTCCTCCGCCGCCTACACCTGTGCGAACAGGTATGTTCAGCTTTTTGTAATATGTTTGGATAAATTGAACAGTCTTCCTCTCCTGGAAGGAAAGCTCTGGGTTCATGTGAAGGTGACGGCGGATGGAAATCATTTCGTCATAATACTGCTCGAGTTTTTGATTAAGAATCTCTTCCATTTTCCTTCCTCCCTTAACGTGCATCTTACTACCTTATTCACAGATTTTACCATTTTTAAACTATCTACAGCTCTCATCTGGAAATGACTAAATATACGGAACTGAATACGCTCATTATAGCAGAAGCTCCTGTTATAAAGGAGATTTGTTCCATTTTGGGCATGAAAAAGGAAGCTCCATGAATCGGAAGCTTCCTTTCTTTGTCTAATCCTTATCTTTATCCTTGTAGGCATGCAAGGTAGTTGTGTACGGTTTTCCTGTAAAAAGGACTTGGGTGTTAAAGAGGCTTTCCAATTTCTTATTTGTGAAGATTTTAGCCTGGTCAAATCGTGCGTAATCCTGCTCTTTCGACCAGTTAGTCAAAACCACATAGGAGTCAGATGAAATCGGACGAAGCAATCGGTAGGCACGGAGACCAGGCTGTTCGGGGATATGTTGGGCCGCCTTCTTTAAATCTTGCTCAAAGGAAGGGCGGTCCTCCGGTGAGACAGGGATATAGTGCAAGGAGAAGAAGCCCTCCTGCTTTAATTGTCCAGACTGTTCAATGACTTCAAATGTACGAGGGGATTGAAAGAAGCTTTTCCCGCTGCTTTCATGAAGAAGCATGGATGTGCTCGGGTTATTTAATATGATCGTCTTGGAGGATGAATGCTTTTGTTGAATGATTTTCAAAAATGACAATGTACCTGACGTAATATAGAAGTTCATCGTTTGCCCCCTGTTTAAATATTTTAGTATAATGGAGTCGCAATTGAGAATAGTTGGTCTCGCTACGTTATTTTGGATATTTTACCTCCGTAAATATCCTCATAAACTGTGAGAGTAAATGATAGATAGAATAAATAAGACGATTTAATGACAGTTCGACAGGTTTCATATACAACTTGAATATGAAAGGATATAGTTGTTATTGATGCCTAATTCTAACAATGTGTATACGAAAATTAAATAGAATGAAGATGACGAAAGGTGGAACAGCATTTGGCGAAAAAATTCAATGATACCTTCCTTAAAGCTGCCCGGAACGAAAAGGTTGATTACACGCCGGTCTGGTATATGAGACAGGCTGGTCGCTCACAGCCGGAATATAGGAAGATCAAGGAGAAGTACTCTTTATTTGAAATAACCCATCAGCCTGAATTGGCCGCTTATGTAACAAGACTCCCAGTTGAACAATATGATGTGGACGCTGCCATCCTCTATAAGGATATCATGAGTCCTCTCCCTGGGATAGGTGTTCAAGTTGATATTAAATCAGGCATTGGTCCTGTTATCTCCAACCCTATCAGAACCCTTGGGGATGTAGAAAGACTCGGGGAATTGAACCCGGAGGAACATATTCCTTATATCCTTGAAACAATCAAATTGTTGACAGAGGAACAATTGAACGTTCCGTTAATCGGATTCTCTGGAGCCCCGTTCACCATTGCCAGTTATATGGTTGAGGGAGGACCGTCCAAGAACTATACGAAAACAAAAGCGCTTATGTATGGAGATCCAAAAGCATGGTTTATGTTAATGGACAAGCTTGCCGACATGATCATTGTTTACGTGAAGGCTCAAATCAAAGCCGGTGCCAGAGCTATTCAAATTTTTGATTCCTGGGTCGGTGCACTAAATGTACAGGATTATCACTATTATATTAAGCCAATCATGACAAGAATATTCACAGAATTGAGAGAAGAAAATGTCCCGTTGATTATGTTTGGAGTTGGAGCCTCTCATCTTGCACTTGAATGGAATTCCTTGCCTCTTGATGTCGTAGGACTAGACTGGAGGCTGTCGATACCAGAGGCACGAGAACTTGGAGTAGATAAGGTTGTTCAAGGAAATCTTGACCCAGCCCTATTGAAGGCCCCGTGGGATGTAATCGAGAAGAAAGCAAGCGAGATTATTGACCAAGGGATTCAGCATCCAGGACATATCTTTAACCTTGGACACGGAGTATTCCCAAGTGTTGACCCAGATGTATTAAAGAGACTCACCGCTTTCATCCATGAGTATTCTGCAAGAATGAAATAATGATAAAGGGGATTCGTATAATGTCTGAACGCAAACAAGTCGGCCTATTAGTCATGGCCTATGGAACACCTTATAAAGAAGAAGATATTGAACGTTATTATACACATATCCGTCATGGCAGAAAGCCGTCAGAGGAAAGCCTTGAGGATTTGAAATCAAGATATGTTGCTATTGGCGGACTTTCTCCACTAGCAAAGACGACTGAAGAACAAACTGCTGCCCTTGAGAAAGCCATGAATGAAGCACAGGATGAGGTAGAATATGTTGCCTATATTGGTTTGAAGCATATTGAACCCTTCATTGAGGATGCTGTGAAGAAAATGCATAATGATGGCATTACAGAGGCAGTTAGTATTGTACTGGCACCTCATTATTCCACATTCAGCATTAAGTCTTATAATGGACGTGCCAAAGAAGAGGCAGCTAAATATGGAATCAACATTTCCTCTGTTGAAAGCTGGTATACACAGCCTAAATTTGTTCAGTATTGGGTAGATAAGGTGAAAGAAACATTTGCCCAAATGCCTGAAGAAGAAAGAGCAAATGCAGCCTTAATCGTTTCTGCCCATAGCTTACCTGAGAAAATTATCAGTATGGGCGATCCATATGCTGATCAATTGGCTGAAACAGCTAAATTAATTGCTGAAGGAGCAGGTGTGGAGAATTATGCGGTCGGCTGGCAAAGTGCCGGACAAACACCCGAGCCTTGGCTTGGTCCAGATGTACAGGATTTAACAAGGGATTTGCATGAAGAAAAAGGCTATAAAGCTTTTGTCTATACGCCGGTAGGATTTGTGGCTGAGCATTTGGAAGTTCTGTATGACAATGATTATGAGTGCAAGGTCGTAACGGATGAGGTTGGTGCCGCATACTACCGTCCAGCCATGCCAAACACTGATCCATTGTTTGTGCAAGCCATGGTAGATGCTATTGCTGAATTAACGGTACGCAAGTAATCATTTCGGAAAAGAGAAGGGGATACAGGTGGACTCAAACAACCAACAGATAGCAATCATTGGCGGAGGACTGACAGGATTGGCGGCAGCCTTTTATCTGCAAAGGAAAATCGAAGAAGAGCATCTGCCGTATCGCGTGGTTCTAATAGAGAGCTCTGATCGTCTTGGCGGTAAGATGCAGACGGTTGAAAGAGATGGTTTCGTCATCGAACGGGGCCCGGATTCCTTTTTAGCCCGCAAGAAAAGTATGACACAGTTAGCCAAGGATGTCGGGATAGAAGGGACCATTGTTCCGAATTCAACCGGGCAATCTTATATCTTGATTGATGATGAGCTTCTTCCAATTCCAGGCGGAGCTGTGATGGGTATCCCGACTGAAATCAGCCCCTTCATCAAAAGCCGCCTATTCTCACCAGCTGGGAAGGTGAGAGCTGCAATGGATCTTGTTCTGCCGCGTTCAAAGGAAACTGGTGATCAGCCTCTCGGTCCTTTCCTGAGAAGGAGGCTTGGTGATGAGGTAGTAGAAAACCTTGTTGAGCCGCTCATGTCGGGTATTTATGCAGGGGATCTCGACCAATTGAGCATCTTATCAACATTTCCTGATATGCTGGAAACCGAGCAAAAGCATCGGAGCCTTATCCTTGGAACGAAGAAGAACCGCTCGAGGAAGGAAGCTCCAAAGACAGAGAAGGATGTCAAGAAGACAGATCACCGGATCGGGATGTTCCGTACATTCGAAAAAGGCCTTCAATCACTCATTAATGCGATTGAAGCTCAGCTTCCGCCTGAGATGGTGCGTAAGAATCTCGCGGTTGAGAGTGTAACGAAGCAAGCTCAAGGATATACCATTGAATTGAGCAATGGGGAATTCATGCAGGCAGCTGCCATGATTGTAACAACGCCGCATCAAGCTATCCCGCACATGTTTCCCGATTATTCATTCTTCAAGCCGTTTCAGCATATGCCGTCGACATCAGTTGCAACTGTGTCACTCGCATTTGATGAGCAGGCAGTTAAGCAGGACATTAACGGGACAGGATTTGTTGTCTCGCGCAATAGCCCTTGCCGCATAACGGCTTGCACGTGGACACATAAAAAGTGGCCGCATTCTACTCCAAAAGGCAAGGTACTTCTCCGCTGCTATGTCGGCAGACCAGGCGATGAAGGGGTTGTTGACCTGTCCGATGAGGAAATTGTTCAGCTTGTTCTGAAGGATTTGAACCATATTATGAATATTACAGAAGAACCGCAATTCTCGGTGGTGAGCCGCTGGAGAGAGGCAATGCCGCAATACAAAGTCGGGCATATTTCTACTCTCAGAAAGGTTGAGAGCTTGATGAACGTAGAGCTTCCTGGCGTTTATTTAGCAGGAGCCTCTCATAAAGGGGTAGGCATGCCGGATTGTATTGATCAAGGTGTCGCTGCTGTTGGGAAGGTTCTTAATCATATGAAACAACAAGCCAATGTTGAAAAAGAATTGGCCAGCATGAGCTAAACAGATGGAGAGATGTCATGAACCCGCTAAATAGATGGGTTTCACGGCATCTTTTTTTCGTTAGAAATGCATTCTTCAATCGCTGTAAAGTTAACAAAAAAATGTAATTTTAACACATGCATTGACAGTGAGAATCATTATCAATAATCTTAATATAGTAATTAGTTACATAGTGTAGGTGGGTGACAAATGGTGTTGATGATGATTCATAAACTTGGATTGATGCTGGCCATCATATTTGGTTCCGTTTATTTAGCTAAACGTACGGAGCCCCTCAAATGGCTTCATCGAATCTTTGGTTTATTAACGATTGTAAGTTTTATTGTATATATTATTGTGAAAAATTTCACGAATTCTGGTTATATCTTATATGCTTTGCTGTTACTGGCGGCAAGCTTAATTCCTTATTTGTATAAGAGAAGGGCTAAAACGGCTGTGCACTTAAGTCTAGTGGCAGCGTCTATCGTTTGGCTTGTGCTGATTCATGTAGTTTAGGAGAGGTGAAAACCGAGATGAAAAAGAAAGTATTCTTCCTATTAGGGTGGCTTTTTACTGGGTTGGGCTTGATTGGTGTCGTACTGCCGTTGCTGCCAACGACTCCGTTTATTCTGTTGGCTGCTGCCCTTTTCGCAAAGAGCTCAGAGCGCTGTGAACGCTGGCTCAAACAATCAAGTGTTTATAAAAGATATGCGGTGCCGTTTCTCGAGGCAGGCGGCTTGAGTTTGAAGAAGAAGGTCGAACTGCTTATGACCGTCTATGCCCTGCTGCTGTTGAGCGGTATAGTGATAGCCAATACACATGTACGGATTTTCTTGGCTGTACTGGCGATTGTAAAGCTCATTGTTATCTGCCGCATGCCGACGATTGATAAGAAAAAGGATATGGTGAATTTATGATTCAAAAGGAAATGCTGCAATTCGCGAAAAAATATAAAGTATTTCATATTGTCCTCTGGATAACCGTTCTGCAAATCATCAATCTTTGTGTAAATATTTTGCTCGCCTTTCAAATTGCCAGTGTGCTCAGTGACTTGATGTTTGCGGAAGAATGGACAATAACAGGAAAATTCACAGGTCTCATTGCCTTTTTATTAGTAGTGAAGGCCGTTTGCCATTACATTTCGACTTATTTGACCCATTATACTTCCCATCAGTTGAAATATGTGATTCGAAGGGACTTGTTCAAAAATGTGCTGTCTTTAAAGCCAGCGCAAGTAACGAAGCTTGAAATCAGTAAAATCAGTCAGCTGAGTGTGGAAGGAATCGAGAATATTGAGGTCTACTACAGCCGCTATCTCCCTCAGTTTGCATACAGTATTCTTGCTCCGATGATTTTGTTTGTTCCTTTATCAGCCGTCAGCTGGAAGATTGCCCTAGTCTTGATGATCAGCGTCTATCTCATCCCTGTTGCTATCGTTGCTGGGGTGAAGATTGGCAAGAAAGTGTTTCGTACCTATTGGAATAAGTATTTAAATGTCGGAAAGCGATTTGTTGAAGGCGTGCAAGGTCTGCATATATTGAAAATGTATGAGGGGGACCGGGAATATCAACAAATGATGGACCGGGAGTCAGAGGATTTCCGTCGGATGACGATGCGGGTGCTGACGATGCAGCTGCAATCCATTACTATTATGGATCTAATCGCATATGGCGGTACGGCAATTGGAATCGCGCTGTCTGTGGGCAGTTACCAAAACGGGAACATTTCCTTCTTAGGCTTTGTCTGTTTTGCTTTGCTTGCAGTTGAATTCTTCCTGCCGATGCGATTACTCGGCTCTTACTTTCATGTGGGCTTGAATGGCGTAAGTGCGATGGAGGAATTGCAGCATCTTATTCAATTGCCGGTGGAAAATGAAAAGGCAGCTGTATGCACAGATATAGAGGGAAGCATGATGGTCCAGCAGCTATCCTACACCTATCCGCAATCATCAAGTACGATAAAAATGGACTTCCTTGTCCTTAAAAAAGGGCATTTAACTGGATTTGCCGGGGTATCTGGTTCAGGGAAAACGACCCTCAGTCATTTGCTGCAGCGTTTCATTGAGCCGGATGAGGGAGCTGTATTCCTAGGCTCTGCCAATCTTGCAGAGCTGTCCACTGAAGTCATTCATCAGTATATCGGCAGCGTTGCCAGCCAGTCGCATCTCTTTGAAGGGACTATTCTTTCCAATCTGCAAATGGCTAAGGATTCATTGACAGAGGAAGAAGCCAATGACATGCTGGCTTTTGTCCGATTGCCAGAATTCCAAGGTAGATTAGAGAAGCCTGTTCTCAGTGAAGGAGCGAACCTCTCAAGCGGGCAAAAGCAAAAGCTTGCGGTAGCCCGAATGCTCCTGCAAGACCCTGAGGTCATGATCTTTGACGAAGCAACAGCCAATATGGACCAGCAGAGTGAGAGGGAGATTATGGAAACCATCGCTCTGCTGAAAGAGAAGGGCAAGACGGTCATTGTCATTACCCATCATCTTCAAAATCTTGTACAGGCAGACTCCATTTTCGTCATGGAGAATGGAGAGGTTGCTGAACAGGGCACCCATCAGGTGCTTCTTCAAAAAGGCGGGGTATATGCTGGCCTATGGGAAGAACAGCAATCATTAAATACACTTCGTGATAATGTAGGAGCGTAGAGAGTATGGAGAAATTAACCTTTAAAGAACTTCGGCAGCTTGTCAGCCTCTTAAAACCATTGCTGCCTTTAATGCTTCTGACCATAGCATTAGGTACATTAGGCTATTTGGCGATTACAGCCATAAGCTTTGCTGGCGGGATGGGTGTTCTGCAGATCGCGGGAATTCGAGAATACGGCTCATTGAAGCTTCTGATATACGCCATTCTTCTTGCAGGTGTCTTACGGGCGGTCTTTCGTCTTAGCGAGCAATACTGCACCCATTATATCGCCTTTCGCCTTCTTGCCATCATTCGCGAGAAAGTATTTAAACAGCTGCGGCTCTTGACGGAAAACCAGTTAAAGGAGATTCGCAAGGGTGAATTGATGAACATTGTGACAAAGGATGTCGAGCTCCTCGAGGTCTTTTATGCCCATACGATTGCTCCTGTGTTCATTTGGATTGCTACTATGATTGTTTATGGTGCTATGTTATATAGCTTGCATCCATTATATGCGTTGATTGGGGTGATCAGTTACTGGGTGATTGGCTATCTTATTCCGGTGGCGGTGTACCGCTTTGGACAGAGATCTGCTGAGGTTTACCGCACGAAGCAGGGGATGCTGAGCAGCTTCTTAATGGACTCATTGAAGGGAATAAAGGAAATCATTATCTTTGGGAAAAAGAATCATACTCTTCATTCCATTGACACATACAGTCATGAGCTGAATGGTACGACGAAGAATTTAAAAAGACATGAAGGGCTATTGAAAGCTTTAACTGATACAATGATTTATCTAACTGTTTTTGTACAGCTATTCACATCTGTCTATTTCATTACGGAAAGGGAAGCCCACATGGGAGCTGTTCTGCTTGCTATGCTTGTCTTGTTCTCCTCCTTCGGTCCAAGCCTTGCTCTTTCGCAATTAAGTGCGAGTCTTGTCCATACGTCCGCCAGTGCGAAACGCGTTCTCCGTCTTCTCAATTTGAAACCGGATATCCTCTATAGCGGAAGAAAGAAGCTTGATCAGGTGGAGACGATCCGCTTTGAAGATGTGAAATTTGGGTATGAAAATGGCCGGGAGTTATACAGACATGTTAATCTGACTTTTCATAAGGGAGAGATTACCGCCATTAGAGGAGCGAATGGTACGGGTAAATCAACGCTTATTTCTTTACTGCTGCAAAATCTGAGACCGCTTGAGGGAAATGTCTATATAAATGATGAGCTTGCTATGTGTTATTCTCATGAGAGTCTCCGTCAAAATATTGGTCTAGTAACAGCCTCCACTACGGTGTTCACAGATACACTGCGGAATAATCTGACCCTCTATCAAAAGGGATACACAGATGAGCAGATTAAACAAGCCTGCTTCAAGGCAGGCCTCTCCGAATATGTAGAGAGTCTGCCGAAAGGTCTGGATACATTTATGGAGGAATACGCGGCCAATATGTCGAGCGGACAAGTGCAGCGTATCGCCTTAGCGAGGATGTTCCTGAAGGATTCCCCTATTTTCATTCTCGATGAGCCGACCAGCAATCTTGATGCCTTGAACGAAAAAGCGGTACTGGCGACAATCAAACGTCATGCAGCCGATAAGGTGGTTCTCTTAATCAGCCATAATGAGGATGTATGGGAACTGGCTGATCAAGTGTACAAAATAGAAAATAAAATGATTCAAACAGCGTAATGAAAGGAGAGCCGTCTTTTATTAGAGGCTCTCTTTCTCTTTGTCTGAATTACCCGTTGGGAAGATGAATTTTTGCTGCAGCTTGTGGAAATAGTAAGAGATGAGAGCTTCAGTGAATAGAAAGATGAGATAGATTCCAACTGCTGCTAAGATCCATTTCAGCATATTGTCCCTCCTTGTTCTTTTCTTTATTTACCCAGCTGACACAAAAATAATAGTGTATCTAATTACTTGACGAGACACGCAGATTTTGATAATGTATTATTCATATTTTAAATTGACCAGATTGTTCATTTGGTCAATAACCGAGGTGAGGGAATGGCTGTTGACAGAAGAAAGCTGATTCTTGACGCAGCAATACATAGCTTCAGCAATTATGGCTATAAAGCGACGACGATGGATCAAGTATCAAGGAGCGCCAACGTCGGGAAGGGAACAATCTATACCTTTTTCAAGACGAAGGAGGATTTGTTCCGAGAGGTTGTTAGCATGATTATCCTCGAGATGAATGCTGAGGCAGAGGATGCGATCAAAAGCGATAACACAACACTTGAGAATGTTCATGCCATTCTGTGTCGGCTTCTAACATTTCGAAAGTCCCATCAGCTGACGGCCAAACTTATTATGGAGGCCAAAGAGATTGGAACACCAGCCGTACTTGAGGCTGTAGATGAATTGGAAGAGCATATCCTCCAAGCCATCAGGAGGAAAGTGGATAAAGCCATCAAGATGAAGGAAATTCGAGAATGTGACCCGAATTTAACAGCCTTTATCATTGTTAAAATGTATAAGGCACTTATTTATGATTGGGAAGAAAAGCATGAACCGTTGTCTGAAGAGGAAATAGCAAACTATTTTAAATTATATTTATTTGAAGGGTTGTCTTATGCATAGGCAGCCTGTTATTTGGACCACAATGACTAAAATTCAATATTGGTCATTAAGTTTTGGTGTAGGAGGGATAAAGCATGAATGCTTTTAAGCTATGGCTGGCAGAATGGAAGGACATCTTCAAAAGCAAGATGATGGCCATCTCGTTAATTGCGATCATATTCCTTCCGATTATTTATGCCGGTGTATTCCTATGGGCCTTCTGGGATCCCTATGGAAATATTGAAAAACTGCCGGTAGCTATCGTCAATCTTGATAAAGGCTCTGACTTTGAGGGCGATCATCTTACTTTGGGCAAGGATTTGACAGAAAATTTGAAGGAGGATAAATCCTTCAACTATACATTCGTTGACAAGGATGAAGCCTACGAGGGTCTTGAAAATAATGAATATTATTTAATTGTTCAAATACCCGAGAATTTCTCCAAGAATGCTACAACCTTGCTTGATGAAAAGCCTGAGAAACTCGAGTTGGTCTATGTGCCAAACCAGTCCTTGAACTATACGGCTTCGAAAATTTCGGAATCAGGTATTGAGAAAATTAAGGAGGCCATTTCAGATGAGGTTAGTGAAACCTATGCTGAAACGATTTTTGAAAAGGTGACGGAAATGGCTGATGGGTATGCTGAAGCAGGTGATGGAGCCTCCAAGCTTCAAGATGGAATCGGCAAGCTGGGCCATGGCGCAGCGGAAATTAAGACCAATCTTGAAACCTTGGCAAGCTCTCAGCTTGACCTGACAAAGGGAGCATCCACCCTTGAGGAAGGGGCGAAGGAGCTCGCAGATAAAACAGCTGAATTAGCTGATGGCGTTAATGAGCTGAGTAATGGAAAAAACCAATTATATGAGGGTGTGCAGTCCTCTCAAAGCGGAGCAGCCGCTTTAGCCGATGGAATCACGGAGTTTAATTCCGGCTTGGCAAGTGCAAGCGGAAAGTTTGCTGATATCCAAACAGGAGCCAATACACTATCTAGCGGATTGAGCAGCCTCGAGGAGCAAACAAATCAATTAGGCAATGCAGCAAGCGGGATTACCTCCCTGCAGCAGGGTGCCAGTGATTTGCATACTGGAATTGTTCAACTAAATGAGCAATTGACAGCTTTGCTGGATTCCTTGCCATTAACAGATGAGCAAAAGCAAGCGTATATCGCTCAATTATCTGCACTGGAACAAGGCAGTGCCCAAGTATCAGCGGGGACGCAGCAGCTTCCAGGCGGGGATCAGCTGGCAGCACTTGCTGGAGCGGTATCTCAATTACAGGATGGCTCTGAAACATTGGCATCAGGGATTGGGCAATTCAATGACCAGGCTTTAAGCCCGTTGGCTCAAGTCGGAACCCAGCTTGAAACCGGTGCAAATCAGCTTGCTGAAGGGCAAAAGACCTTGCTCTCCGGCTTCGATACCTTTAATGCTGGCTTCAGTCAGGTTCAAACTGGAACAGAGAAGCTTTCTAGCGGGGCATCAAAGCTTGCGAACGGTACAACCGAGCTGAAGGAGGGTGCAAGCCAGATTGCAGATGGTTCCTCTCAATTAGCGGACGGATCTGGTGCGCTTGTTGATGGAACAGGAGAGTTGAAGGACGGATCAAGCGAATTAACGAATGCCTTGAAGGATGCTGCAGAGGAAGGAAGCTCTGTTAAGGCGGACAATAAAACCTATGAAATGATGGCAAGCCCGGTTAAAACAGATAAAGAGGTCGTAAATGGGGAAGTGCCTAACTATGGAACCGGCTTAACTCCATACTTCTTATCAATGGGACTATTCGTCGGGGCCTTGCTCTTGACGGTGGTTTATCCGATGAAGGATCCGGCGCGTAAACCAAAATCATTCTTTGGATGGTTCTTGAGCAAATTCGGTGTCATCATCATCGTTGGATTGCTGCAAGCCCTTATCGCGACAGGAATTATCCTTTATGCGCTTGATTTAGAGGTCCAAAGTGTACCTCTTCTGTTCTTGATGGCATGCGCGATGAGCATCACCTGCATGTCAATCATACAATTCCTTGTGACAGCCATGGGCGACCCAGGGCGTTTCATCGCGATTATTATGCTTATCCTTCAATTAACAACCAGTGCTGGAACCTTCCCATTAGAATTGATTCCAGACACCTTGCAGGATATCAATGCCTGGCTGCCGATGACTTATTCTGTCCGAGGCTTTAAAGCAGTCATCTCAAGCGGAAATTTCGACTATATGTGGCAAAATATCGGGGTGCTCGGTATATTCACCGCTGTCTCCATTACCGGGACCTTGCTGACATTGGCGTGGAAATATCGCCGTCTCCGTACAAAGAAATGGACGGAAAGTCAGCTGACAGTTTAATAGATAAATTGATTTCAAGAATGAGGCCCTTTAGCAATCGGTTATTTTATTGCTAAAGGGTCTTTTGCTGTTGACCTTTTTCGTCAAGAGTATAGGTGGAAACTTCTGTTCTAGAGAAAATGAAATTCAAAAATTGCTTAATAAATACGTTTGAAGCTTTTGATCTTTCGCACCTTACATTTTCCTTATTTTTCCGATATACTAGTGCACGGACTTATCAATAGAAAGATCGTTACTAAAGGGGGAAGATGATTTGAATCAACCAGCAGGCTTCTGGATTCGCTTCGGTGCAGCCCTTCTCGATGGGCTTTTATTTTTGGTCCTCGGTTTTCTATGTTTTATTCTCTTCTCTGAAAGCGCAGCTACGAAATTGATTAATTCATTATTTGATGCCTATCGTTTCTTGCTCCCGGCGTTGTGGTACGGGTACACTGTCGGGAAACGAGCTCTAGGTATTCGAATTATCCGCACGGACGGAAGAAATGTGGGTTTTTGGAATATGATGAGGAGAAATATTCTTGGCGGGTTGTTATATCTTTCGCCATTATTGATTGCTCTTATCGTCTGTTACGCTATATTAGGCCAGCAGAATGTCGAGTTGTTTTTGTCTGATGAGACTGTTTGGCTGGAGTCAGATGCCGGGAATAGGCTGGTGGATGAACGAACAAGTGAGGTTCATCAAATAGAAGGATTAAATGCGGCTTCTATTGCCTTAGATATCGGGACCTTTAGCCTCTTTGGCCTCATTTTGGTATCTGGGCTGATGGTCGGCATCCGAAAAGACAAACGTAGTCTGCATGATTGGGTCGCGGGGACCTATGTGACTAGAAGCCGTCCTGAAGATCATGATAGGCTTTTTCCTCATGAGGAAGAAGCTGTTCCAGTAGACAAAGTGAATATATGAAGAGGCCTCTTTTATTGAGACTTGCCTGTTCACTTAACGAGGGTATTAATCCAAGAAGGATTAATACCTTTTTTGTTGAACTCCTTATTATAAAGTGAAATATGAAAGGAGGTGAATACATTGAAACAATTTAAAGATTTTTTTCCAATCCTATTAACCTTCGTGTTGTTCTTAATGGCATTATTTATTTTCTTTGTATACCGTTCTCCGAACTTAAATCTATGGAATCTCATTTTCTTGTATATTTTGATCGACATTGGATTTATGGTGTCGTTAATTTTGGGAGCCAAATCTAAAATAAGCGCTGTAAAAGTGTTTTGCATCCTTTCGAATATGGCATTAATGATTCCATTATCCATATTAATCTATCTACTACTATTGGCAAATGGTATGTCTGAACCATAGAAGTACTCTTTCATTCTGGGAATTAATTATAGGACAGCAGATGATATATGCATGAACAAGGGAGAGATTTTAATGAAGAAAGTCTATTTCTTACACGGTTTTATGGGGACGGCTGAAACACATTTTACAGATTAGATAGCTTATTTCGAAGATAAGCATGCTGTTGGATATACCGGAGCATGGAATGCACCTGTTGAAGCCTCTATTTTGAGGAAACTCTTAATTACGTTATTACTCAAATCAAGAATTAAGGGGAAGGATTTATAGCCGGGTGATCATGAGGAGCTTCCTTAGCCATGCATGTTGCTTTAAGAGTGCCAGAGTTCATGAACGGTATTGTCCTTACAGGTTATGCACCGTTCATTCCCGAAGAGCTAGAAGGGATTATGGAGAAACAATATGAATATTTCTCAAATTTTGAAGAGAATGATGCAAATATAGCGTATAGCATATTCAAAGCATAAGGATACCAATGCTCATCCTGAATGGCGGGAATGAATGATATGAGGTAGAAGCAGCTGCCTATATCAAAAAAATGAAAGCGGATAGTAAGGTTGGATTGGTTCCGAATGCTGGGCATACAGCTAATATTGAACAGCCAGAAATCTATCATATAATGCTTGATAATTTTTTGGAAGTTGTTTTATCGGAAACAATTTCGAAATAAGAGCAATCGCTTTATTACTATCTCGGAAAACTGGGGGAGAAGAATGAAACAAATATACGCTTTTGAAAGGGAAGAGGAGTTTGTAAAGTATCGAGATGTTACTCATAGATTTGGAGAGAAACTGAGTGAATACCAAGCCATACTTGAGCAACAATATGATCTAACAGAATTACCAAAAGGCATTTTATGGACTAGCGAAGAATTGGCAACGATGTTTTTTTCAAATATCCCCATACCAGCCTATACGAATAAAGATTTAATCTATATGTCTCCTGATGTGAAAAGTTGGAGGAGAATTCTTCTGAGCCAATTAGACGGAAAGGATCTTCCGGATGTTCAGGAATTTTATGAAAATTACTCTGAAAATCAGGTATTTATTATATTAGCACACGAATTAACTCACCATTCTGATTTATTCTTGGATGAATTTGATGATGAAAGTGAAAATGGGATATGGTTCGAGGAAGGGATGTGTTTTTATCTGCCTAGGAAAATTCTATTAAGTGAGAAGGAGTTTAACGAAATAACCAATGCGGAGATCCAATTATTTGAAGCGTTCAAAGACAAATATGGAAAACATTCATTAGAAGATTTCGGAAGTCTTTCATATCAAGGCAGCCTTTCAAGTATTATGTTTGATTATTGGCGAAGTTATCTTTCTGTAAAGTATTTAGTAGAGGACCGTGCCAATAATAATGTGAAACAGGTCTTTAATACATATCATCAATGGGATAGAGAAGGTAGAAAGGTTCCATTGACGGAATACTTTGGAATTGAGTCCTTATTGAAGTAACAGAATAATAGGAGGAAAGACTGTCAGATTGATGGTCTTTTCTTATGTTGCTAAAGGGAAGCATTCTTGTAATAGATGAAGAATGTGGGGGAAGTATGTGAAACAATGTATTTAAAGTGAATAGACCCCCTTATTAGAGAAAAGGGATCGGTTTGTTTTGGAAGTTTAAAGGACTATTTCATCTAAGCAGAGAATTATTCAGGTAGTGCCGGACATTTAGTTGATCCAGGATGAGCTGGGTGTAGCAGTACCGCTTCTTAATGGGGAAAAACATATCCCATTTCTTATACATAAAGACATACATCTAGATATGATGTTATTGAAGGAATATCTTCATTCGTCTCTAGAATCATCTCGACTTGCTTTGTTCGGCGATATTCAAGTTCATTATGTCTTACAGGATGAACCAAAACGAAAGAAAATGGTGATAGATGCAATGATTCATATGAAGCTTTATGATGAAACAAATCGACTAACGAAGGATTGTTAATTTCCTTTGCCTATTATTTTATAAGAAGATAAAAGAAGGAGGCCGTACTATGAGAAAGCAATTATCGTTACACCTTCCAATTGCTTTGTTCTTTCTCATCTTTTCGCTGTTTGGAACATGGTATGAGGGAAGCAATATTTTGGAGAACTCTTTTGAGTGGGAGGATTCAGCTCCTTTCTCCACCCTATTTCATGGACCTTTAACCTCTGAAGCAGATATTATGCAAGTGGATTTCTTTGTTTATGCAAGCAAGTTTTATCCTTTCTTCCCAACTGTATTGTTGTTGAGTGTGCTGTACCTGTTAACTGTATTAGGAGTGTGTACTATTGAGGATAGAAGAAGGAGAATTTTATTTTTTCGTATCTATACGGTCTGCCTGTTAGTTGTTCTCGCTGCGGTTCAATTACAGCATGTGGATACGAAGTATTATTATACATCATGTCTTTTCATTGGCATTGGGGTCAATTGTCTGCTTAGTGTAAGAAATAATAGGCGTTTAGCAGCTATGAAAGGATAGGGACAAATCTAATTAGCAGGGAATAGCTCCCGGTAATTTGTATACAATAAGTCAAGCTGCTTCCTAATCAGAAGCGGCTTTTTTATTTTTACAATGATTAAACTGGAGTAATTCACTTATGATGACAGTATTTCTGCTTCAATGCAAAAAAAAACAGGCTTCTTTGAAAGCCTGGCTTTGCATTCTGCAAATTAGAGGGAATTTTGAATGAACCAAGACTGTTGTACAGTCCATTTCACACCAACCTAACATAGGGGGATGCTTGCGCATTTATAATCAAGGGATTATTCCCGTTGATTCTCATTCAGATACATGACGCAGGCATCGATCACAGACGATTCCGTAGCATTCGTGCTGTTCTTCGATATTTTCACCACATTCAGCGCATTTCTTTGGGGGCAAGTTTCTGAAGAATTCCATTACGTTTCGTACCATGCTCATAACCTCCGTTTAATTGATTTATAACAGTTTGTTATTTTCTGAAACTGTTATATAACTATTTGTTAATAACAGTGTATTATAACAGATATGGAATGTCAACACTGTTTTAAAACAATTTTGAAAAAGATGAAAAAATAGGCATTTTAGTTTATAGTGATTAAGGGAGATAGCTCGTTTTGTAAGGAGGAATTCGATGCAATTAACGGTGATTGGTTACTGGGGCGGGTTTCCTGCTGCAGGTGAAGCCAGCACAGGATACTTATTGGAACATGAGGGCTTTAAGCTGTTGCTTGATTGCGGAAGCGGGGTTTTATCAAAGCTTCAATCCTACGTCTCGCCTAGTGAGCTTGATGCGGTTTTGCTGACCCATTCTCATCCTGATCATACAGCTGATATTGGTGTTTTACAGCATGCGCTTTTGATTGGACATATGTCTGGCGGTCAGGAGAAATGTCTGCCAATCTATACCCATTCAGAGGAGCAGGGATTTATCGAAACACTTCAGTACAAAGCCTATACAGAATGGAAGCCGATAGAAGAGGACGTGCCATCCCAAATCGGTCCGTTTTCGGTTCGTGCGATGAAAACGAAGCACTCTGTTCCATGCCTGGCTTATCGAATCGAGGCAGGAGGGCGTGTATTCGGATTTACGGGAGATACGGCTTTTAAAGAGGACTTTGCATCCTTCTTTCAAGGGGCACATGTGCTGCTAAGCGAGTGTAACTTCTACAAAGGAATGGATGCAGCGGAGCGTGCCGGCCATCTAACGAGTGAGCATGCTGCCATGATTGCGAGGGATGCAGGAGCAGAACGATTGATCCTAACGCATCTTCCGCATTTTGGGGATGTGAAGCAGCTGAAGGTTGAGGCAGCGGCAGTTTTCAGTGGAGAAATTGGACTGGCCAGCACTGGACTGACAATCGAAATATAAATCATGTGGAGGTAAAGGTATGTTATTTTTGGATAACAGGGGCATTACAGACCCGCGAATTAACTTAGCGATTGAGGAATATGCGTTAAAGAATTTGGACATTACAGAGGAATCCTATTTACTTTTCTACATTAATCAGCCATCTATTATTATCGGCAGAAATCAAAATACAATAGAAGAAATTAATCAAGATTACGTGGATGAAAATGATATCATTGTCGTGCGCCGGCTTTCAGGAGGCGGTGCGGTTTACCACGATCTTGGGAACTTGAACTTCAGCTTCATCACGAAGGATGACGGGGAGAGCTTCCATAACTTCAAGAAATTTACTGAGCCTGTTGTGGATGCCTTGAAGGAGCTCGGAGTTGAGGCGGAGCTTAGCGGACGGAATGACTTAATTGCTGGCGGAAGAAAAATCTCCGGCAATGCACAATTTGCAACAAACGGGAGAATGTTCAGCCACGGCACGCTAATGCTTTCTAGTGAGATTGATCATGTTGTGTCCGCTCTTAATGTGAATCAGGATAAGATTAAATCTAAAGGCATTAAATCGATTCGCAGTCGTGTGGCTAATATTTCTGAATTCCTAACTGAGCAGTTGAGCATTGAGGACTTTAAACAAAAAATCCTTGAGCACATTTTCGGCGGAATGGATAAGGTCGAGCGTTATGAATGGACAGAAGAGGATTGGAAGAAAATCATGGAGATCTCAGAAAGCCGTTATCAGCAATGGGATTGGAACTATGGCAAATCTCCTAAGTTTAATGTTCAGCATTCACAGCGCTTTGAAGGAGTTGGCCAAATTGATGTCCGCTTGGATGTGGCAAAAGGCCAAATCGAGAACTGCAAAATTTTCGGCGATTTCTTCGGAGTTGGAAGTGTCGAGGAGATTGAGCAGAAATTGAACGGTGTCCGTTTCTCGAAGGCGGAGATTGAGAAGGCGCTTGATGATGTGAATATCAAGCATTACTTCGGCAATTTGACGAAGGAAGAGTTCGTCAAATTATTGTATTAAAGAATAATAGAGTTTAGGCAAATCTGCTGCTCATGTATATGAGCAGACAGATTTGCTTTTTTTATAGGTCTATATCCCATTATTGTAACAAAATTTCAAAAAATTGGTTGTAGAACGAAACTTTATTTTATATACTGAATAGTAAGAAATTTACAAGTAAGGGATGGCATTCATTTGATTTTTATAGAAGAGAGTTTTCATACCTTTAAGCCGACGGAGAAGAAGGCAGCTGAATTCATCCTGCAAAACCCGAATGAAGCGGTTAATCTTTCTATCCAAAAGCTGGCCGCACGAGCTGAGGTCAGTGAGGCATCCATTATCCGGCTCGCAAAGAAAATGAATTGCACAGGCTTTAAGGATCTTAAGCTGAAACTGGCTTATGAGCTCGCCAAGAATGAGCACAGGACGGAGCAATATGAGGATATTCCGGATGACGGCTCTATTAAATCCTACATACAATCAATCTCGCAAAATAATATTCAAGCGATAGAGAACACAATGGTGCTGCTGACAGAAGAGAGTGTGGAAAAAGCCATATCGCTTATTGCCGACGCCCGCATGGTGGCTGTCTATGGCATCGGTGCTTCTGCCATCATTGCTCAGGATTTCAAACAAAAGCTTACCCGCATCAATTATTGGTGTGAAGCGGCGATTGACGGTGATACGCAATTGACGGTTTCAGCGAATCTTGGTCCGCAGGATGTCGTCTTCGGCATTTCTTACAGCGGCTTGACGAAGGATATTTGTGACTCTGTCTCCTTGGCCAAGAAGAATGGGGCAAAGGTCATCACCTTGACCAAGTCTGGAGATAATGTGCTTTCCCTGATGGGAGATGCCTGTCTATATACCACTTCATTGGAGCGGAATATCCGAAGCGGTGCGACAAGCTCACGTATCGCTCAGTTAAATGTCATTGATATATTGTTTGCCGGCATCACTAGGGCAAACAAAGAGAAGAATATTGAGGCATTGGAGCGGACACGTAAAGCGGTCCGCCGTTCAAAAAGCGGGAAATAGCCGTTTTGATGAGGCTTTTATCCGGCTCCTTACCTTTAGTACTGTTGCTTTACTTTGTGTATCTTCCTTGATACATGAAGCTAATTATAAACTATGGGAGGTCAAATGAATGAAGAGGATGGGGAAGGCGTGGCTGGCAGGTATTATGTTGTGTTCAGCCATGGTCGCGACAGCTTGTTCACAGGATAAGGAAACGGCCAATGGGAAGAAGGAAGATGCGGTTACCTTGACGATTGGAAGCTGGAGAACAGAGGACACAGAAGGCTACAAAAAAGTCATTGAAGCATTTGAAAAGAAAAATCCAGATATTCAAGTAGAGTTTAAGCCATCGAAGAATACGGAGTATAACACAATCTTGAATACGGCACTCAAAAGCGGGGAAGGTCCTGATATCATTCATTTACGTCCATATGCTCCAGGAATTGCGCTTGCAGATGCCGGCTATTTAGAGCCGCTTGATGATATAAGTGGACTCGATACATTTACAGATGAAGCACTTACTGCCTCAAAGGGGTCGGATGGGAAGCAATATGGTGTACCAATCAATATGAGTACCACACAGGTCTTCTATAACAAGAAGATTTTCAAAGAATTAAAGCTTGAGGAACCTAAGACATGGGATGAGTTCATTGAGTTGAATGAAAAGATAAAAGATGGAGGTTATGTTCCTTTAGCCCTGGGAACTAAGGAAGGTTGGCTGTTATCACTCACTCATGGCATCTTCGGTCCAGCAGTATATGGCGGGACAGAATTTGTTGATAAGATTCAAAAGGGAGAGACCAACTTTACGAGCAAGGAGTTTGTTCAATCCGTCAAAGCTATGGATGAATTGAAGAAATATTTCCCTGATAACTATGAAGGGGTTGGCATGGAGGATATGAGAACGATGTTCTTCACGGAACAAGCAGCGATGTTCCCGCTCGGAAGCTGGGAGATTGAAGTTGTACGCGGAATGAACCCGGATCTTGATTTTGGCTACTTCCCGATGCCTCAGCAAAACGGAGGAGAACCGGCTGTAACAGCATGGGTTGATGGCTCGTATGCGGTGAATGCCAATTCCAAGCACAAAGAGGCAGCAAAGAAATTCGTGGAGTTTATGACGACGAAGGAATTTGGGGAATTGTTTACGAATGAATTTAAAATGATTAGTGCCATCCCGGGCATCACCTCAGAGGATGAGCTCGTGAACAGTCTTGGGAAGGCGATTACAGAAAGCTCTACTCCTTATATGATGGTCATTCACTTCGCGGAAGGGAATCCAACCACAAAGGCCACTTTTGAAACTGAGCTGCAGGGAATGTATCTTGGCGATCAAACACCTGAGGAAGTAGCGAAGAAAGTGCAGGAAAGTGCGAAGAGTTGGTATAAACCGTTTCAATAAAGGAGCAGGAGGCGGGTAAGCTATGCAGCCGGAAACGATTACAGCTGAAGTGAAGAAACCAAACGTGAAGAAGCGCAGGGGATGGAAGATTCATCTCCTGCCTATTCCCGCCCTTGTCATCTATGGATTATTCATCGTTTATCCCCTTTTAGCCGCGCTGACTTACAGTTTTTTTGACTGGGAGGGAATTAAGCAAGGGGCATTTATTGGACTGGGGAATTACAAGGATTTATTTACACTTGAGCCATTTCGAGGCATGTTCTGGAATGCCTTTGGCCATAACGTTCTTTATTTCGTGATTCAAATGATTATTCAAAATGGCGTTGCCTTTGTACTGGCGCTCATTCTTTATCAAAAGATACGGGGAATGGAATTCTTTAAGATTGCCTATTTCCTGCCAAGATTATTATCAGTTATCGTGGTCGGCTTTCTTTGGAAGCTGATTTTGAATCCCAATTTCGGTGCCCTGAACATTTTATTAGGTAAATTCGGCCTGGAATCCCTGCAGAAGGCATGGCTTGGCGATCCGGATACAGCCTTGATTGCGATTATCTTAGTGAATTGCTGGTTTGGTGTCGGATTTGCCGTCCTTATTTTCCTTGCAGGTCTGCAAGCCATACCGCATGAACTGATTGAGGCGGCTAGGCTTGACGGGGCAAGGGGGTTGACTCTTATACGGAAGATTATGCTTCCATTAATGGTCCCTTCCTTGATGATCATGACCGTTCTGACCTTTATTCAATCCTTTGAGGCCTTTGAGCTTGTCTATGCGATGCAAGGCTCTCAAGGAGAACCATATCGTTCAACAGATACGCTGGCAGTTTATTTCTACCGGCTGGCCTTTGGAGGCGGAAGCGGAGATTCAACAGCTGTAGGTCTTGGATCAGCACTTGCTGTTGTGCTTTTTATCTTTATTGCGTCCATCACAGCGGTGTTATTGAAGGTCATTAATCGAAAGCAAATTGATATGTAGGAGGGAAACAGAATGAAAGCAACGATTTGGACTCGCCCGTTTTATTATATTATCGCATTCTTGTTTGCCTCCATCAGCTTGTATCCCATTATCCTGATGGTTCTGTCGTCCTTTAAGCCGAGTGCGGAAATATTCATGAACCCGCTCTCCTGGCCGGAGCAATTCAGCCTTGATACATACCGAACCTTGCTTGAGCGCATTCCATTCATGACGTATTTCTATAATAGTGTGTTTACGAGTGTGGTCTCCGTTCTTCTCATTGTTATCACAACCTCTTTAGCCGCTTTTTATATCGCACGGTATACATTTTGGTGGAATAATCTGCTCTTCTTCTTCTTTTTGATGGGGATGATGATTCCCATCAAGCTTGGGATTGTGCCGCTATTTCTATTAATGAAGGATTTAGGCTTAACCAACTCCCTATGGTCCTTGATTTTTATGTACACAGCACAGGGTATTCCTTTATCCATTCTAATATTGACCGGTTTCTTTCGGACGATGCCGATAGAGCTCGAGGAAGCGGCGCGGATTGACGGTGCCAGCGATTTGAGAATTCTCTGGAATGTTTTATTGCCTATCATGCGTCCAGCCCTTGCGACTGTCGTTATCATTAATTTCATCCAGGCATGGAATGATTTCTTCTTCCCGCTGATTTTTATTTCAGATGAGATGAAGAAGACTATCCCGGTCGGCATGCTGTCGCTCTTCGGTGAGTATTCCGCTGATTGGGGCTCCTTATTTGCAGGGCTGACGCTTTCCTCCCTGCCGATGATTGTCCTCTTCTTCATTGCGTCAAAACAATTCATGGAGGGAATGACTGCTGGTGCCGTTAAATAAGGAAATCATTCTCGCAATTGATGGCGGAGGGACGAAAACGGATTTGGCGGCAGGTGAAGGAAACGGCCGAATCGACTTTCTTGTTAGCGGTCCCTCGACTAATCTGAAATCCCGACCCGAAAACACGGTGAAGGCTGATCTCTATCGAATGCTGGACTCTTTGTTTCTGGAATCTGATTATTCAAAGGAAGCGATTACGGCAATCAGCGTAGCGGCCGCCGGCGGAGACAGACTGGAGGACCAGGTCAGATGGAGGGAGTGGTTCCTTGACTATGGAATCAAGCCAAGGGACATTACGGTCATGAATGATTGCCTCGCTCCTCTCACGGCAGCTACGAAGAGGAAGGAAGGATTGGTGTTAATCGCCGGTACCGGATCCATCGCTTATTATTTCAAAAAAGATGGCAGAGCTATCCGAGCAGGCGGATGGGGATATTTATTAGGGGATGAGGGAAGCGGCTATGATATAGGCAATAGGGCCTTACGTCGTGTGCTTGAGTCTCATGATGGAAGAAGAAAAGGCGGCGAGGCATTATGTGCTTCCGTATTAACGCATTTCGGATTGGAAGGTCCGATGGAGCTTATCACGTATGTATATGAAGCAAATTATCCGAGGGAGGCCATCGCTGGGCTTGGAAGAAAAGTCATTGAATTAGCGGAGGCGGGAAATGATGACGCCTTAGCCATTATGGCTGAAGCGATTCAGGAGCTGGAAAGGCTGCTGTCAGCCATTTATGCAGCTGATGCGAAAAGCCGGAACGGTTCACTCGTCATCTCAGGAGGGTTGTTTCAGTCAATCTTCTTCCGGCAGGCTTTTGAATCATCCATCCGAAAGGCCGGGCATCAACAGGCTGTCATTCTCTCACATTACCCACCAGTTATTGGAACTTATATGTGTGCACTGCTTGAGAAGATGGACCATATTTCAGACGAGATTGAGGAGAATATCGCGAAATCCTGGCAAGCTGCCAAGACAATAAAAATAGATGGAGGCCTGGTTGATGAATGAGGGAAAACGGCAAATGATCACGGAGATGAGAAACGAAAACTCAGAAGGTCTCCACCTGTTCTCAACGATGGAAATCATCGAATTGATGAATCGGGAGGATAAGACGGTTGCTTATGCGGTTGAAAAAGCGCTCCCGCAAATAAAAGCTGCCATCGATGCGGCTGTCACCCGCCTCGAAAACGGAGGCAGACTTTATTATATAGGAGCCGGAACTAGCGGGAGGCTCGGTGTACTTGATGCATCTGAGTGTCCTCCGACCTTTGGAGTCCCCGCTGAATTAGTCAATGGAATCATTGCCGGCGGCGAGATGGCCGTTCGAATCCCTGTTGAGAATGCTGAAGATAACAGTGAGGAAGGACGAATGATTGTCAAAGAATTACTGGTGAAGGAGGATGTTCTTGTCGGTATCGCTTCGAGCGGCAGAACTCCGTATGTACTTGGCGCCCTTGAACAGGCTAATACTATTGGCTGCCAGACAATCGGGCTTGCCTGCAATCTTCAGACAGAGCTATCCAAGACAGCTGACATCATGATTGAGATTCCTGTCGGTCCGGAAATAATCACTGGATCAACAAGGCTGAAGGCCGGGACCGCCCAGAAGATGGTTCTGAATATGATTTCAACCGCCGTGATGATTAAACTGGGAAAGGTATACGGGAATCTAATGGTGAATGTGCAAGCGACGAATGATAAGCTGCGCATGAGATCCGTATCTATCATTCAAGATATCACAGGAGCAGAAGAAGCCCTCGCCAAGAAGATGAACGAGGAGGCAAAGGGAAACACACGAGCTGCCATCCTGATGATTCTTTACAAGCTTTCCTACGAGCAGGCTTGTTCGGAGCTAAGAAAGCATGACGATCATTTTCCACGGGCCATGAAGGCATTGGAGAACCGGCGTGTATGAGAAATTTGATAAGGACAGGTGGAGAGAAGCTGATTGCTTGCCGCCTGTCTTTTCGTTTGGTTTCTTTCTTCTTGGTTTAGGAGCAAAAGAGGATGGAGATTTATTTTGTGGTACTGTTAAAGGCGGGCACGTCTATTATGAACAATTAAATAGTAAAGAGGGCGTAATTAGACATGGAGGAGGGAACTATGGACAGTTTTATATGGGAATGTTTCTTTTTCATCATAATCGCAAATACGATTGGCTATTTAATCATTCGAAGAAAGGAAAGTATCTATCTGGCTGCATTGGCGGTGTTCTGTTCAGCTATACTAGTTGGCGTAGCAGGATATCTATTGACGATTGGAATACATGATTCCTATCAATATATGATTATGATAGGAGGCATTCTAGTTTTTAATAGCGTTATTCTTCTGTTATTTGCTTTATCAATATCTGTAGTAAAAAACCTATAAAAGCCTTACATCTGGCATTTGTCCTGAAGGATTAATGCCTTTTGGTGTTGAACGTTTTATTGTAATAAAGGGATATTTTAAAGATCTTGGTATCTGATAAGAAGCGGGAGGGTTATATGGATAATCACAAGTTTAATGAAGAACCTTATTCTTCCTTTCGAACAAAAAAACTCCCCATAAGGAGAGTTCTTTCCTAAGCTATCTATATAGCTGTCTAAAGGTCGTTCACTTTAAAAATATCTTAAAGTGGCTTGAAAATGGTAGAGCCTAGCCGCTCTATTTTGGTACAGGAAAATGACCCAAAATTATTTTAACTTAGTTGTATACTAGTATGCAACACTTATTTTTTAATTTTTGAAGATACAACATTAATAGAGGAGAAAACGAAGATTAAGGCATTCTGGTTAGGAGAAAATCGATAGAGGAAAAAATTATTAGAAGCATCATCTACCGCCAAGAAAGGAACTTTTTTAATGAACTAATTGGGCTGTTGAGCCAAGAAGGATTAAAGTCCTTTTCTGTAGAAGTCCTTATTGTGAAAAAGGGACAGGTTAGTGTAAGAAGGTGAGGGAATTATCCTATTAATAAAAAATAGTGAAGTATAGGGGGAGCATATTGGAATTTAAATTTTTGGACTTTTATATTATCAAAGGGGATGAAATTGATTTGCATCTCATAAAAACAGTACCAGGAAACAAGGATAAAAAATGGGTTCCAGCGTATCATTTCAATATTTCTTTAAGTGGTTCATCCGAACCTATTGGAAAAATAGATATTAGAATTGGATACAATGAAAATTTATATTATGGGGGTCATATTGGATATGCAGTTAATGAGAAATATAGAGGTAATCACTATGCTGCAAAAGCTGCATTGCTTTTAAGGGAAGTGGCGACTGCTCATAAAATGGAGAAACTGATTATTACCTGCAATCCAGATAACATCGCCTCAAGAAAAACCTGTGAATATGTCGGAGCTAATCTATTAGAAATCATTGATGTCCCAGAACACAACGATATGTATCAGCGAGGGGAAAAGGAAAAATGTATATATGAATGGATGTTATGCTAACGGATGTGATTTTCTAACAAGGATGGCTTTTCCTTCTTCAAAGCACAATAATAATCGGTTTTACCAGTTGCATTTAATCATATTCTTTCCAGAAGAATGAACGCCAAAAAAAGAAAAGCTGATCCGAAGCCTGCTTTGTGCAGTGCTTTTAGATCAGCTTTTCCTGTGTTTGATTTACATTTCTGTTTCCCCGGTAAGGGAGATTTCTGTTCCTTCAGCTGGATTTTCAGCTGTCATTCTTGCGATGATGCAGCCGGAAATGAAGCCGATTAGTGCAAATGTGAGCCAGCCCATGGATACATTATAGAGCGGCACATAGCTGGAGAGGATTTGGTCCAGCCCTCCTAAGGAAATGCCGAACCCGTGAATACCTTCCACGAAGCTCATTATGAGTGTAGAAATCATTGTGCATACATAGACTATGCGGCGCCCCTTGAAGATAGAATCAGCGAGCACGAGCAAGATGAGCACAATCGTGATTGGATACAAGAACAATAATACCGGTGTGGAGAAGGTAATTAAATTCGATAACCCCACATTAGCAACGGATACCGAGAATATGGTAAAGACAATCGCATATGTTTTATAGCTGAACTTAGGCACTAGTTTATAGAAATAAGCGGCACAGGCTGATGTGAGACCAACGCTAGTTGTCAAACAAGCAATGATAATGATGAAGGCAAGCATGATTTGACCAAGCTGTCCCATATAGTGCTTGGAGGCTCCTGAAAGGATAGGAGCTCCGTTATCAGCAAGTCCAAGTGCCGTTACCGAAGTGGAACCAATATAGGCAACGAAGATATAGACGAGTGCTAATAAACTAACGCCGATAATCCCTGATTTAAGAACAGATGTGAAGATTGCTTTCTTTGATTTTTGCCCATATAATTTCACGGCATTGATAATAAGAATGCCAAACGCTAGTGCGCCGAGCGCATCCAGTGTATTGTATCCTTGCAGGAATCCATTTACAAAGGCTGCCGTATCATAGCCTTCTTGCGGCATTGTTTGTGCGCCGAGCGGGTTTACGAAAGACATAATGATAATAAACGCGATGAAAAGCAGCATTAATGGAGATAGGATTTTGCCGATTCGTTCGACGATTTTGGATGGATTCAATGAAAGCCATAAGGAAATACCGAAAAAGAGAATCGTATAAATCAATAGTTTAATGGTTTGATTGTCACCGCCAATAAAGGGGGCAATTCCAATTTCATAAGATACAGTACCTGTTCTTGGTAGTGCAAAGAACGGTCCGATTGTTAAGTAGAGCAATAACGTATAAATAACGCCGTAAATAGGGTGAACCCTTGCCGCAAGGGGCTGTACATTATCGACGCCAGAGATGCCAATTGCTATGATGGCCAATAATGGAAGCCCCACTCCTGTAACGAGGAAACCAGCAACGGCTATCCATACATGTGTGCCGGATAATTGTCCGAGATAGGCGGGAAAGATTAGGTTTCCTCCGCCGAAAAATAAGGAAAATAGCATCAGCCCGATGATTAGGTAAGCTGATATAGGAAGTTTTTGATCCATTTGTCAGAGCACCTTTCTAGTTGTTTGAATTATCTGAATATTTTACAAGATGTGTATTAATCTCTTTAATTTGTTTTCTAACTATAACAGAAAAAAATTATTTCGTACAACGAACAAAGATTTCCAGATAATGATTCACTATCTATTGATGAGGTATTTACCTTTCTTTTACATTACTTAACAAGTGAGTCATCATCCTTTTACAATGTCCATTTATACTTTAGTTGAATTCGATAAGGAGGGATTGGATGTTGAAGAAGAAGGGGTGGCTGCTTGCAGGTGCCAGTGCACTTGTCATTACGCTTGGGGGCATCAGTCATAGGAAGAAGGGGCTAGTCTATAGACACCCTTCTTTTTTAAGATAAAACCGATTAAACAATTTAGCGATATTCTATATCTATTATTTTGACATTATGAATTTGAGAATATTTACAGGATGAAAAATGCTGGATTTTGCTTCATAATTCCTGTTTTAGCATGTAAATATTCTTAATGGTTGCATAGGGTGATTTCTTTTTCTATAATAAAAATTGGATGTATTTTGAATATTTTAGTAAAATATACATCTCGCAAACAGGGAGGGAGAACGATGAATTTATCAACTCAACTTCATGAAACGGCAGCCAAGTTTACGTCAAAACCAGCATTTATTTTTATGGATCATGAAACAAGCTATGCAGAATTTGACCATGCAGTGACACAGTTTGCTGACGGGTTGCAAAGCCTTGGCATCAAACAAGGGGATAATGTGGCATTGCTATTAGGAAACTCACCTCATTTCATCATTGGATTATATGGTTTATTCAGATTAGGGGCGACCGCCATCCCGGTAAATCCAACGTATACCCCAGATGAGATTTCTTACATATTGAAGAATGGAGACGTAAAGGCAGTTATCACGCTCGATCTCCTCATTCCAATGTTTGAGAAGATGGACCGGATGCTGCCTAGTATCGAACACTATATCATTTGTCCATCCGAGGCAGTAGAACGTCCAATACCGGAAGACCTCTTAATCAGCGGAAAAATGAAATCGTTTACAAAGATATTTGCCTTAGGAAGCGGTACATTCATAGAGCCGAAGACTGAGGACGAGGATACGGCCATTATCCTGTATACCTCCGGGACAACGGGGAAGCCGAAGGGCGCAATGCTTTCTTATAGAAACTTATACAGCAATGCACGGGATGTGGCGGATTATTTAGGTATTAATGAGAATGATCGCGTGATCACCGTATTGCCCATGTTCCATGTGTTTTGTTTGACTGTCTCTTTAAATGCACCTTTACTGAATGGGGGGACGCTTGTCATCATTCCTAAATTCAGTCCAAAGGATGTCTTTCACGCGGCGAAGAAATATGAAATTACCCTGTTTGCGGGTGTGCCGACGATGTTCAATTATTTGCTTCAATATCCTGAAGGCAATACAGAAGACTTTCGTTCATTGCGTTTCTGTATTTCCGGCGGTTCGGCCATGCCGGTTGCCCTGTTAAAGAATTTCGAAGAAAAGTTCAATGTCATCGTGTCAGAAGGATATGGCTTGTCAGAGGCTTCTCCGGTTACTTGCTTTAATCCGATTGACCGGCCGAGAAAGCCGGGCTCTATTGGAAAGTCCATTATTCATGTCGAAAATAAAGTCGTCAATGAGCTTGGTGAGGAAGTGCCGGCTGGGCAGGTAGGAGAGTTAATCGTTAAGGGGCCGAATGTCATGAAGGGTTACTATAAGCTACCGGAGGAAACAGCTGCTGCAATCAAGGATGGCTGGCTTTATACAGGAGATCTTGCCCGTATGGATGATGAGGGGTACTTCTATATTGTTGACCGCAAAAAAGATATGGTCATTGTCGGCGGATTTAATGTTTATCCGAGGGAAGTGGAGGAAGTGCTTTTTGCCCATCCTGACATTGCTGAGGTTGCCGTTATTGGTGCACCAGACCCCAATTTAGGTGAGGTCATTCGCTGCTTCGTCGTTTCGAAAAAGCCCTCCTTGACCGAAGAAGAGGTAATCGATTATTGTAAAGAACGATTGGCGAAATATAAGGTGCCAAAATCAATTGATTTCATGGAAGAGCTTCCAAAGAATACAACAGGAAAGATTTTGAGAAGGGCACTAAAAAATGCCGTTCTTCAACAATCCTGAATTCAAACCCGCAAAACTGCGGGTTTTTTATTTGGTTAAATTTGCTGATAATTCTAAATATTAATTGCAATTATGGTCCTATCAGGCTATAATTTAGCAAACAAAATCACAAACGCATAAACGCACAAAAGCGAAAAAGCGACAAAAATAGACAAAAAGAGAGGGGATACAGGAATGAAGAAAAGATGGTTAGGACTTACCGCAGCAATGGCAATCTCAATGATCCTGACAGCTTGTGGATCAGATGACACATCATCTGGAGATAGTAAAACATTTAAGGTAGGTATTTCACAATATGTAGAGCATCCATCGTTGGATGAGGCGACTAAAGGATTTAAGAAGGCGATTGAGGATGCTGGTGTCGAGGTGAAGTTCGATGAACAGAATGCTCAAGGTGATGCGACAAACAACCAGACGATTGCGACTAATTTTGCGGGAGATGGAGTGGATTTAATTTTTGCCAACGCTACCCCTAGCGCGCTTTCTGCCGCAAATGCCACAACGGATATTCCGGTCGTGTTTACCTCTGTGACAGACCCTGTCGGTGCGGAGCTTGTGAAAGATTTCGAGGCGCCTGATAAGAATGTAACAGGTACAACAGATTCTCATCCAGATGCGATTCCGAATACAGTCAAGCTAATGGCGGATATGGGATATAAAAAAGTCGGCACCGTCTATAACTCTGGTGAGCAAAACTCAGAGGTACAGGTGAAGCAGGCGGAAGAAGAGGCTGGGAAGAATGGTCTGACCTTGCAGAAAGTATCTGTCGCTACATCTGCCGAGGTGAAGCAGGCAGCTGAATCGTTGGCAGGAAAAGTGGATGCCATTATGATTGTGACAGATAATACGGTTGTCTCTGCGCTGGAATCAGTTATTTCTGTTGCAGAAGCGGAAAAAATTCCTCTCTTTGTCGGTGAGCTTGATTCTGTAGAAAGAGGCGGATTTGCAGCCTATGGGTTCAGCTACTATGATATCGGCTACCAAGCAGGAGAACAGGCTGTGCAAATTCTAAAGGATGATAAAGAAGTGAAGGATATCCCTGTGGAGGTACCGGGAGATCTTAAGCTGGTAATCAATAAGAAGGCAGCTGAAAAAATGGGAGTCGATGTCGACAGTATTAAGGAAGAAGCGGAATATATTGAATAGCCGCCAATAGAATGAATGGAAGCCTGGAATCCAAGCAGAGAGGAAGAGGAATGTGTTTACATCTGTTTTTGGGTCGGTTGAGGCCGGCATTATCTATAGTTTAATGGCTCTAGGGGTCTACTTATCTTTCAGGATATTAGATTTTCCTGATCTTACGGTTGATGGAAGTTTTGTAACAGGGGCAGCGGTCGCTGCCGTCGCAATCAGCAATGGGATAAATCCATTTTTGGCAACCGGTATGGCGATGATTGCCGGATTCATGGCTGGAATGACAACAGGATTGCTTCATACAAAAGGAAGAATTAACCCGTTATTATCAGGGATTTTAATGATGATTGCCTTGTATTCGATTAATTTACGGATTCTAGGCAAGCCGAATGTCCCTTTATCATCAGAAGAAAAGGTATTTACCGTCTTTCGTTCGTGGTTTGAGTCACTAGGCATAGATGAAGGGATGAGCTCATTCCTTAATGCCATCAGTCTATCAGGATTCATTCCCTCCACTTGGTCCATTCTCTTGCCGATGGCTGTCTTTGTTCTCATAATTAAGATTCTGCTGGACGCTTTCTTGAGAACGGAAATAGGCCTTGCCATTCGCGGAACCGGAGATAATGAACAAATGGTCAGAAGCTTCTCTGTTCATACGGATTGGACAAAGATGATTGGACTTGGTCTCGCAAATGGTCTTGTTGCTTTATCAGGCGCATTTATCGCCCAGTATAATGGTTTTGCTGATGTCGGGATGGGGATTGGCATGATTGTAATAGGCCTTGCCTCCGTTATCATTGGGGAGGCCATCTTTGGCGCTAGATCGGTTGTGAGAGCTACGTTGGCTGTTATCGGCGGGGCAATTGTGTATCGTCTTGTGGTGGCGTTTGCTTTGAAGGTTGAATTCCTCGAAGCGGGTGATATGAAGCTGATTACCGCTATTATGGTCATTGTAGCGCTTCTAATTCCTAAATGGGTTGACTCGTATAAGAAATACCGCCAGAAACGAAGCCGATTGAAACAGGCTGCTGCCATGGGCATCCAAACGGGAACAACTGGAAAGGGAGGCGAGCAGCTTGCTGCAACTAAACCAGATCAATAAAGTATTTAACGAAGGTTCTCCAGATGAGAAGATTGCCTTGAAGAATGCTAATCTCTACCTAAATGAAGGAGATTTCGTGACGGTCATCGGCAGTAATGGTGCCGGGAAATCGACCTTAATGAATTTGATATCGGGTAAATTAATTCCTGATTTCGGTACGGTCTACATTAATGGGGATGATGTGACCGGCATGGGAGAGCATAAGCGGGCACGCAAAATCGGCCGAGTCTTTCAGGACCCGCTGGCCGGAACGGCTCCTCATATGACGATTGAGGAGAATCTAGCTATTGCTTATGCCCGTACCAAAAGAGTCGGTTTTGGGTTCGGCGTAACCAATAAGAGAAGAGCATTTTTTAAGGAAAAGCTGGCCGAGCTTCATCTAGGGCTGGAAAATCGATTGTCTGCTAAAGTCGGTCTTCTCTCAGGTGGAGAGAGACAGGCGCTGTCATTATTGATGGCAACTTTCACAGAACCGGATATTCTCCTTCTTGATGAGCATACAGCGGCGCTTGATCCATCCAGGGCTGCCTTGATTACAGAGCTCACAAAGCAGCTTGTTCAAAGGCATAAACTGACGACTTTGATGGTCACGCATAATATGCAGCAGGCTCTTGACCTTGGAAGCCGGCTGATCATGATGGATGGCGGAGAAATTATTTATGAGGCAGATAGCGTCGTGAAGGAAACGCTTACAGTTGAGAAGCTCCTGGCTGAGTTCCAGAAATTGAAACGCGATTCAAATATATCAGACCGGTCCCTGCTGGGATAATAGAAGCTTGCGAATAAATGTCTGGCCTCGGGCCAGGCATTTTGCCGTATAGCCAACTTAGATGAAGGATAGGGGGTATAGGGGAATGGAAGAAGTACAGGCAGGCTATATGAGGTCATCTGACTTTATGAGCGGCCTAAAGGCCGGAATGAGTATCGCTATCGGTTATTTTCCGGTTGCGGTCACTTTCGGTCTGCTGTCCAAATCAACCGGTCTGACCCTTGCAGAGACTTTATCGATGAGTCTTATTGTATATGCTGGGGCTGCACAATACATAGCATTGAATTTATTGTCACTTGGAATCGGAATTGCTGAGATTATTTTGGCGACCTTCATCCTCAATAGCAGGCATTTTCTTATGTCAGCTTCCATTCAGGCAAGAGCAGCAAAGGATCCGTCATGGAAGAAACTCATTTATGCCTTTGGTATTACAGATGAGACCTTCTCTGTTGCCTCTTTAAGGTCGGGCAAGATTACAGCAGGGTTTATGTTTGGACTGGGCGGAATCGCCTATGGAAGCTGGGCATTGAGCACACTGCTCGGATACTTGTTTGGAGCAAGCCTGCCGGATGTATTGAAAGAGAGTATGGGAATTGCCTTGTATGCTATGTTTATTGCCTTGCTTATTCCGCCGTTATCGAAGAGCCGCAAGGTTTTGTCCTTGGCTTTAAGCGGGGCGGGATTGAATTTTCTGCTCAGTTCTTTTGATCTTCTTTCAACAGGCTGGTCCTTGATTGCTTCCGCCTTATTGGCATCGGTCGGAGTCGAATGGCTTAATGGGAGCAAAAGGAGGAGTAAGGAAGCATGAGTGTATCCATTTTTCTATTGATTGTTGGGATGGGGCTGGCTACGTATCTTCCGCGTATGCTTCCTTTCTGGCTTATGAAGGAGGGGGCTTTACCACCGTTTTGGATGCGTGTACTCGAAAATATTCCTTATGCTACGCTTGGCGCTTTGATTTTTCCCGGAGTCCTCTATATTCAAGAGAATATTTGGGCAGGGCTTGTTGGCGGTTTATCTGCTGTTATCATCGCCTTGCTTGGGGCCAACGTGATTGTGGTCGTGCTTGGTTCAATTGCTGTCTTAGCGGGTCTTTCCTTGTATATGTAGAAGAAACCTCCAGCCAAGACTTGGCTGGAGGTTTCAAAATTTATTGAGCGATGAATAGCTGTGTCCAGTAGTGGCGGTAATCACCGCCAGAGACATAACCTACACCGATATGTGTATATTTCTTTGAAAGGATATTAGCTTTATGGCCAGAGCTGTTCATCCATGATTTAACGACAGCTGCTGGAGTCGTCTGTCCGGCGGCGATATTCTCACCGGCTGCTGTATAAGAAATGCCAAACTTTTTGAGCATATTAAAAGGCGTTCCATAGGTAGGGCTTGTATGAGAGAAGTAGCCTTTATCACGCATATCCTTGGATTTCGTTTCTGCAACATTATTTAGTTTCGAGGAGCTCTTCAATGCTTTTAATCCGGCAGCTGCTCGTTCTTTGTTCACGAGCTTCACAACCTGCTCTTCAAACGTTGGTGTGTAGGATCCAATTTTGAATTTAGAGGAAACAACCCATCCGACAGTAGAACCGGATTTCACCTTGTAACGTTCGCCACTCTTACCCACAATCGTGACGTTTGTTTTAGCATTTAAGGTTTTCAATACTGTACTCTTGGTGCTTGTTGTTTTGTAGATTTTTTGCTTGCTCAAGGAATGAGCAGATTGACTGACCTTGCTTTTCAGTACCCATCCGGTTTTGCCGGAAGCTTTTGTTTTGTAGTAACCGTTCTTCAGTGTACCCGTATCAATTGAAAGGGCTTTACCCGTAGATAGTGTAAGTAAAGTAGATGAGTTGCTCTTCGCGGATGCTTTCAAGCTTGTTTTGGCTTTCACGTAGAGTGTTTTTGCCGTTGCTGCTTCTGCGTCTGGAATGCGAATAGCGGTTAATGCGGCTAGAAATAGAATCATGGATAGCAAGACTGGCAATATCTTTTTCATTAAGCTGATTTCCCCCTAGAATACATGTTGCTAATTCTTAGACTTATCGTATTATGACAAAAAACGATAAAATTCTTTAGCACGATAAGAGTCTAGTAGATTAATATGAGAAATACAAGAGGCTTTAGTAGGATTTAAGGTGAGTGGAAAAGATCGTTTAGGTAAATCGCCGATTGCCTATATAAAAGGCTTCACATGGTCAAACTATGCTAGGTTCTAACTTGTCTGTATATGGACATATATATAGATGAAAATTCAGGAAGGGGGAGAATAACGATTGAAGAAAAAGTGGTTTATGGCCGCAGTTGGCTTATTTCTTCTGTATGTGTTCTCCATCTATATCTATCTGTTCCATGGTGCCGATACAAGCATACCTGATGCCTTAAATGGTACAAGTGTCGACCCTAAGACTTTTATGGATGGCGAAACACTAGAGGATAGCGAGGCTTATTCGAAAATCAGGAACTTCTTCTTTTTCATCAGTACGCCTTTGGAATGGCTGTTTTATGGAATTGTGCTTGTAACGGGTCTTTCTAAGAGGCTGGACAGATGGGGAAGGATGTCATGGAAGAGACAATTTGTGCAGACGGGCGCTTATGTTTTTTGGCTTTCCTTATTGCTGTTTGTTGTCTTTTTGCCGCTATCTTATGTACGCTATAAGATTTCCTTGTCTTATGGGATATCTACACAAGCATTTTCCTCATGGATGAAGGATAACCTGATTGAATTCTGGGTTGATTATGCAATGACCGCTGTTGTGGTGATGGTTTTGTACTGGCTCATCCGCAAAAGCCCCAAACGATGGTGGCTGTTTGGCTGGCTGCTTTCGATTCCATTTACGGTTTTTGTCATGTTCATCCAGCCGGTTGTGATTGATCCTTTGTACAATGACTTTTATCCATTGCAAAACAAGGAGCTTGAGGAAAAGATCCTAGCACTCGCGGATAAGGCGGATATCCCGGCTGACCATGTCTACGAGGTGAATATGTCCGAGAAGACCAATGCACTGAATGCTTATGTGACCGGTGTAGGATCTAATTCACGTATAGTGCTTTGGGATACGACCCTTAACAGCCTAGACGATGATGAAATTCTCTTCATAATGGCTCATGAAATGGCCCATTACGTCGAAAAGCATATATATATTGGTATTGCAGGATATTTGCTTTTAACACTTGTGGGACTCTGGCTCACCGATAAGTGGATGAAGCGGGCTATTCGAAAGCGGGGAGATCTTTATCAACTTGAGTCGAAGCAGGAGATTGCCTCCTTGCCGCTCTTTCTGTTGATTACCTCAATTCTCTTGTTTGCCGCAAACCCAATCACCAATTATGTATCACGTGTACAGGAAACGAGGGCAGATGAATATGCTCTTAAGATGACGGATAATCCGGATGCAGCTATTACCTCATTCCAGAAGCTTTCGGAAAGCGGCTTAAGTCAAATGAATCCGCCATATCTTGTCAAACTGTTCCGCAACAGTCATCCATCGATGCTTGAGAGAATCCAGCTTGTCAAACAATATGAGAAGAATCATCATTAAGATAAAGGATATTCGATTCAAGAGGAAACGGGTTCCTTTCTTCTCCTTGCCTTTTATGGAAGGAGCATATGGCTCTTGATCTCAGTGGTCATGCTAGGGGTTGGCATATTGGTATTCATTTAGAGCATCGAAGAAAGATTCACTAGTTATTCGAAGGCTGTCTGCATTTATGCAGACAGCCTTCGATGTTGGCCTTTATTTGTAATCCGTCATAATAAAAACGCCTCCTGCAGTGGAAGAGGCGTTTTTATTGGTCCATTTATTAATTCCCGAAGTTCTTCTCTAATTCAATCAGTTCAGAGGATAATTGAAGGAATAACTCTTTATCCTTTTTGTCTAAGGCCAGATCAATCTGGTCCTTAAGTTTTCGCTTTGCATGGGTTAATTGGGCTTCGTAAATCATCATATCCACTAATACTTCTTCAGTTAGTCCCTGGGCAGCAGTCACATCAGCGTTGACAATATCTGTATTTGCTTTTTCGTGATTCATATGAATCCCCCCGTTGCTTTTTTTTATTATATAGCAGTTGGGGAGAAAAAACAACTGAATGTTTTAATAATTCTGATAATTATTTTGTTTTTAATCTAGCATAAACTAATATTTGGATTTTTTTGACAAAATATGACTTATTTACTATATGGTATGGTATATTGTTACTAAGGTAGTAAATTTGTCTTGAATAAGGAGGAAGTCATGGAAGAACGCTTCATAAATCAAAAGGAAGAGTATGAAATAAGTCCTTACACGTTTGCTGTGATCCCAGTGGAATATGGCTATAAAACGTATTCAAAAATCATCGAATTCGATGAAGAATTCCTTGTTCCGCAAAAGCCGCTTGATGTCGTTAAAACAAGCTGCAAGTATTTTGGATCAAGTTTCGATGGCAGGTGTGAAGGGACGAAGGAGCTCCTGAATATCTCGCATAAGGTTCCAATTGCTCTCGACCCGGCAAATGGCCTGTTCTTTTTTCCGACGACTTCTCCTCATAGGGATACGTGCGTTTGGCTATCCTATGAACATATCGTTTCGAGAATCCGCATCGCACCTGCCAAAACGCAGATTAACTTCCGGAACAAGCAGTCCATTCTGATTCCGGTTTCCTACAGTATCATCGAGAATCAGATGCTTCGGACTGCATTATTGAAGTCAAAGCTTCATCAAAAAATGGAGGAGACCGTCAGGCAGACTAACTATTTGTATAATTACATGCAGGTGAATGATGGACATTCGGCGTTTCATTTGAAGGGAGCTTTATCTGAATCCTCCCGCAATGGTTTTGATAAACATTAAGCATCCTTCTTTCCCTGCCATTGCTTAATGAAATAGTACTCTAATAATTCCTGAACTTTATTGCGAATACGCGGGTTAAAGTAATTATGATATTCCTCATACCCTTTATATAGAAAGAGAAATAATGTGAAGGATTCATCCCTTTTTGATTCTTCGACCTTTAGCTGATGGGTCCTCATATAGCGGCTCACAGCTTTTAACTCATGCTGAACCTGCTTCATTGTTTCCTCAATTAAAAGAACGTAAGGCTGTTTTAGTTTGAATGGTGCCGCCTCAACGGCTTTCAAATCTCTCGTGAGAATTGTAAGCACCATCGGCAAATAAATAGCCTTTTCCATTATATTTCGATCTTCGGTGGGGATGCGGGTCATTTGGAATCGCGTCCTTTCAAATGTATTAATACGAACATATGTTTGTATATAGGATAATAGGTCCAGTGATTTTTGACAAGTTTAATTTCTGCCGAAAGATGATATATAGTACTATCTGATATAATAAGTATGAAGGTAATGAGTTCGTCTAATCCAATGAGCGGAAATGAAATTACCTATTATGAACTGACTGACAGCAGTCATTGATTGGTGAGGAGATTTTATGGATTTAAGCTGGTTGACCGAATGGCTAACAATGGAACGGCTTGCGGAATTAATAAGCGATTACCGGAATTTAGGGCCGATACCAGGCTTATTATTGCCCTTTTTAGAAGCATTCTTACCGTTTCTTCCTTTATTTGTATTCGTTACGGCTAATGCTAATGCATTCGGCCTTTGGATAGGGTTTTTATTATCTTGGACAGGCGCGGTGGCAGGTGCGATGGTCGTCTTTTATTTGGCGAGAATGTACGGCCGGAAGCGGACAACCTCCTTTGTGCACAGGCATCCAGCCGTCCAAAAGGCGATGAGCTGGATAGATCGGCATGGGTTTGGGCCTTTATTCATCCTTCTGTGCTTTCCTTTCACTCCGTCAGCAATCGTCAATATCGTCAGCGGCTTGTCGGACATCAGCCCAAAACAATATATGATTGCGGTCTTTGGCGGGAAGATGGTTATGATCTTTACCATCAGCTATATCGGCCACGATATCATGTCGCTCATTCGAGAGCCGATTAAATCTGTCATTATGGGTGTGATTATCTTTATTCTTTGGATAGTCGGCAAACAGGTGGAGATTCGATTGAATAAGACGGGACAGAAGGAACATTCCTAAAGGAACGGAGGGGGCACGATGTCTCCAAGGAGGAAGGGACTGCTTTATTGGTGCATTGGATTTGTCTGTGGAATTGTCCTGCTTGTGCAGGTGCAGAATCATTTGTACTCCAATTACCGAGTGGAGGGCAAATCGATGACCCCGACCTTGGAGGAGGGAAACCGCTTAATTGTCACCAAGGCTGGATTTGATGAAAGGGATATAGAACATTTTGATATTATCGTCTTTCATAAGAATAAGCGGGAGGATTATGTGAAGCGGGTAATCGGCTTGCCGGGAGATGAGATCACATACAGAAATGGATTTCTCTATATTAACGAGCAGTATATAGAGGAATTGTACATAAGGGATGAGGCTGATTTAGGAACTGGATCTGCTCAAACAGGTTCATTCACGCTGAAGTCCTTGATGGGTGTGGATAAGGTGCCTGAAGGGATGCTTTTTGTTCTTGGGGACAATCGCGATAAGAGCTATGACAGCCGCCATTTCGGCTTTGTTCCGGTCGATGAGGTTGTTGGGAAGGTAAATATGAGATATTGGCCGCTCACGGAATGGCAGGCTGACTTCTAGTTCCGTTTGCTTTGTCTGAATATTTAACTTATAATAAGAAGACCAATGATTAAAGGAGGTGTAGAGATGAATCGTTCTGTTAAGGCATGTTTGCAATGGCTGGAAGACCTGTCATTGATTCGTGCCATTTTTCATGCTGAAATTCGCCAAGGGGGAAGTCTGCCCAATTTTACCGAATTTCATATGAAAACAGTACGATTATAAGTCTCTATACCCAGCGGAATAACAAAGCTAGAAGCCATGGGAAGTCTTATAATGACTTTTCCATGGCTTTTTTTATTAAAGGGTATGGACATGAAAAAGGAGTTCATACAAATGATACTATGCAGTGTACGTGATATCGGAAAAAGCTATGGAGGAACCTATATATTTGAGAACGTAACCTTTGAAATCAAAGAGGGGGAAAGAATCGGGATTGTCGGGCCAAATGGCTGCGGCAAATCAACGATTCTGAAGCTATTGGCAGGGCAGGAGAATCTGGACACGGGAGCTATTCACATGAAAAAGGGCACCTCTGCCGGATTGTTAGCACAAATCCAGTCCGCAGCGAAGGAAGAAGTTGTGTATGAGTGTTTGCTCTCTGCCTTTGCGAAAGAACTGCAATGGAAAAGGCAATTGAGCGAATTAGAGGGAAGGCTGTCCACCGAGCAGGACGAAATTATGGCGGAGCGTCTTCTGAAGCAGTATGGAGACCTTCAGGAGCAATTTGAAGAAGCCGGTGGCTATGAGCTCGACAGCCGTGTGATGAAAGTGGCAACAGGGCTTGGGCTCGAGCCTTTATTGAAGAAGGAATTTGGCGCATTGAGCGGAGGGGAGCAGACCAAGGTTGGTCTTGGATTATTGCTCCTGCAAAATCCGAATTTGCTGCTCCTTGATGAACCGACAAATCATTTAGACATTCTGGCGGTGGAATGGCTGGAGCATTATTTACTTTCTTATGCGGGAACAGTCGTAATTGTATCCCATGACCGATTCTTTCTGGATAAGACAGTTAGCAAAATCATGGATATGGATGGTTCAGAAGTGCATGTGTATGCCGGGAATTATACGGCCTTCGCAGAAGAAAAGGAAAAGCGTCTGTTCATTGAATTTGCTGAGTATAAGGAACAGCAGCGGAAGATCAAGAAGATGAAGGAGGCCATCAAGCGCCTGCGGGAGTGGGCGAACCAGGCAAACCCGCCAAGTGCGGCTCTTCACAGGCGGGCAACGAATATGGAGCGTGCCCTAGAGCGCATGGAGAAGTTGAAGAAGCCTGTCCTGGAAAAGCGTAAGATTGGCCTTGAACTTGATATGGCAGACAGAAGCGGGAAGGACGTTATTCAGCTATCAGCTGTCTCGAAGCAATTTGACGGTAATAAACTGTTCCATGATGTTAATCTCCACCTACAATATGGAGAAAAGGCAGCCATCGTTGGAGCAAATGGAACAGGGAAATCAACCATTCTGAAAATGATACTTGGAGAGGAAAAAGCGGACCAAGGAGTTGTGAAATGCGGAAGCAACTTGAAGATTGGTTATCTGTCCCAACATTTATTCAGGGATGAGAAGGACTTGACCATCCTCGAGCGCTTTCGCCGCGAGGTTAGTGTAACGGAAGGGGAGGCCAGGCATATCCTGGCACGCTTCCTCTTCTATGGACCAAAGGTCTTTCAAAAAATCACGCAATTAAGCGGCGGTGAACGAATGCGTCTAAGGCTTGCCGAATTGATGTATCAGGATATCAATTTTCTCATCCTCGATGAACCGACCAACCATTTAGATATTGATTCAAGAGAAGTGCTTGAGGATGCACTCGCTGAATTCGAGGGAACAATCCTTGCAGTCAGCCATGATCGTTACTTACTCAATAAGTTATTTCCGAAAACGTATTGGTTAAGTAATCAGCAATTGGTTACCTATGTTGGGAACTATTCTTACGCAAGGGAGAGAGCGGACCGCTTGCCGCAAGCAGTTGAGCCAAGGGTGAGCTTCAACAAAGCAGAAAACAAATTAGAGATGTTAGAGAAAAGAATAGAGAAGGTAGAAACGTCCTTATGTGAGATTTCAGAAAAGCTTCAAAAGGGAAACGATACAGAAATCCTGAGAAAATTAACGAAGCAGCAGGGGGAATTGATGAGGAGGCGTGAAGAACTTTATGAAGAGCTTGCCTCTGTTTTGGATGGCGAGAGCTAGACATAAGTTAGGCTGGTCTCAAAATAGTTATTGCTTCCATATAAAAGGTGAACTATATAAGATAAATAGAGAGGGTTTAGTGGAGGGATAACAAATGAAAAAATTTTACTTGGCCGTCACTTATGATGTCTGTGAGCATAATGATCTTTTTATAGACATGAACGAATATATCCTGGATTTAACGAAGGATGTAGAGGAACAAATTAAGGAATTGGCCAAGGTGGATGTGGCTCCTTTGGTTAAGGTATATGAATCGGATACACGTGAATTTAAAGAGTATAGACTATACAAGGAATTCATCTTCAAGGAATATGAGTGTGGTTGTGAGGAAAGTGAATGTTAGTCAATAAAGGACTTTGTTAATTCTAGTAAAAAAGAGCTGTTATCAGCTCTTTTTTTGCTCATATGCAAATGGAGAGGGCAGCAGGATGAGGAAAGCTATCTCGATTTAATATTCAAATAACAAAGAGGTGATTAAGGTGAATCGCACCCCAAAGATAATGGAACAATTACTGGATGAGGAAATAGATGAACAGGAATTTGTGGATATAATCGATGACATTTATAAGCAAGATTGTTATATATATGCCATTATTCCTGATTGGGAGGAGGATTTGCTAAATCAGCTGTCGGATGATTTTGTTGTAATCCAAAAGATTAAATTCCCCTTAATACAGATCTTCCCAAGGACGATTGGACTTTTGGGGTATGTGAAGGATCGTAAGAAACAATATGTTTACGAGTTTTATTTAAGGTCTTCAACAATAGACTTTTTTATTTTTTCGGAGTTAGATATATCCCAGCATTTAAATCAAATTAGCAAGAAAAACCTTGATTTAGGTGAACTCTTTAAAGCACTCAAAGTTCCCCACATAACCGTAGGGCCGGATGGTCAATGGCTGACGATTGTAGAATATTGAGATTTTGCTCTTAATCTAGTTAATGAGGCATGAATTCAAGAAGGATTCATGCCCTTTATTGTTGAATTCCATATGGGAGTATATTTCAGTGACTATCAGAATATATAATTGTTTGCTTTATGCAGATGGGGGAGATAAATGAAGCTGAAAAAAATAATGTTGATAGCTGGCGTGGGTTTGGCAGTGACAGCTCCTTTGTTTACGATGCTTTATCGGGACGGTTTGATTTTGGACATGGCAGGTATACATCTTGATAATCCCTTAGCAGAAAAAGTTACTGTGGAGGAAAAGTATGCAAGGGTTGATCAAAATCAGAATACGGTGGCTGATCCGCTGGACATCGTGAATGCTGCGAGGGAAGAAGTGGAGAATCGAACACGTTACAAGAGTGCTTATTATGAAGGCGGTTATCCTCCAGACAGCGAGGGAGTATGCACAGATGTTATTTGGAGAGGATTGGCAGGAGCGGGCATCCATTTAAAAGAGTTGATGGATCAAGATATTCAAGAACATTCGTCTTTATATCCACGGGTAGGGGAAAACCCTGATCCTCATATTGATTTCAGGAGGGTTCCTAATCAGCATGTCTTTTTTGAGCGATTTGCCGAATCCCTTACGACCGAATTGATTCCTAATGATCCAGAGAATTTAGCGGAGTGGCAGCCTGGGGATATTGTCATCTATTTGGAGGGGACAGACCATGCCGGCATCATTTCTGATAAAAGGGCCAAAGATGGCATCCCTTATTTAATTCATAACACCCCTCCTTTTGCATCGGAAATTAAATTAACTTCTTATCAACAACCAATTGTAGGTCATTATAGATGGAAATATTGATTGAAAATAGAAAAGGGCATTTATTGCTCCAGGTCAGAAGAATAGCAGGGGTCAGTAGAAGATGAGGAGAATCAGAAAAGTAGGCAGATTTCTTAAAGATGTCCTAATAGATATTATCGTAGAGATAGTTTGGAATATCATCATGTTTATACCAAGAATGATTATACGCTTCATAAGTCACCTTTAGTGAAGTGATTGGCAGAAAAGTATTAATGAGAATGATAGAACGGACTGGGGGTCTGTAAATAATAATAGTTACATTAGCATAGCTGTTTGAGAAATCCAGGCAATAAAAAACTGGACATCAGTCCAGTTTCGGATAACGGGTGCCATCGGTATCGGTGACAATGATTTCTTCTTTCAGCTCATTTAAGCCAATCATAATGGTTGGATTTGCCTCAGAGGACCCATTCGCAAAACTCCGTACCGTGATAGTGGTTCGGTTGTTTTCGTTCTCCACGTTTACCACTTCTAGGTTAGAGCCTTTCATTACCTCACCAAGGGAGAGGACGATAGCGGGATTGCCCTCTGAAATCGTGTGAATGGAATAACCTCGGACAGACGCATTTCGCTGAAGGGCATCATACTCGCTGGAAAGAGAAGAGTCCGTATAGCCATCAGTTCCTTGCTTGTCGAGCACCCAATAGTTTGTTTCCCCTGCCAACAATGGAGTGACGAGCAAGAGGCCTGCCCAGCCGGCCAGAAGAACCAGCCCGATTCGCTTGATGAACGGAAAGCGAATAGTCAGAGCGAGCAAGACACTGACGATGCCAATGCCGATGGCCATGAAACCAAACGGAATGCCATCCCATCCACCGATGAGGGCGATGCTTGCCAACAAAAGCATGACGGCTGCCCCGCCGACCATAAGCGATCGATAAAGCGGGGAAATCAATTTGGATATATAGTAAGTCATGGCATAGCAGCCTATTCCGGCTAAGATACCGGCTGCAAGGAATAAATTTAGATAATTCATGAGTAATCCTCCTTTCTCTCATTTTTATTCGATAAAATGGATGGTTCTTCCTGCTTGTGGAGGTACAGTTACGAAACAGGTGTTCATTTCCTTTTGCAGGTTAACGGAAGATTGGAATGGCAGAAAGAAGGATTAACGATCCATTGTGTTGAAGATGGTATTTAAAACAAAGAGGAGGGACTATTAATGGTTTTGCAAAGGGTTAGCTTGATTACAATTGGTGCAACCAATGTGCCTGATTTACGTTCGTTTTACAAAAAATTAGGTTGGGAAGAAACGGGGACAAGCTCTGATCATTACGCTGTCTTTAAAACGGCAGGCGTCCTGCTTTCCCTGTTTCCTATTGAGGAATTGGCTAAGGATGCGGGAGTAGAAATAAATCAAAATGCAGATACCTTTCGAGGAGTATCCTTTGCTGTCAACGTCAATAAACCTGAGGAAGTGGATACAACCATTGATACGATTAGAAAAGCGGGCGGCAATATTTTAAGAGAACCAAGTGATGCCTTCTGGGGCGGGAGAACAGCTTATTTTGCGGATCCTGAAAACAATCTTTGGGAGATTGCGTGGAATCCGGAATCCGTATTTGATGAACGCGGTGCGATGATTTCTTTTTAATCTCTCTCCTGATTCTGTCTTTAGCCAGATGGCCGGGTTTCTTATTCTGCAAACGGGATAATCTAGAGTAGGGCTGATGATTGAGAAGATAATTGGAAAGTGAGATTGCATTGGGTGGACCAATAGAATTATTTTTGGCCTTCAAAAAACGGAGGTGCTGTTATGCAGCCGAAGCAAATGCATATCCGAAGGTTTGAAGAAAAGGATTTCTTTCATATACAGCAGTTAAATGAAGAGGAAGGATGGACGAATCTAGCAGAGAAATCCGAGGAGACAAGGGCTGCCTGGAAACATTCTGATATCGCCTTCGTGGCTGAATGTAATGGAGTGATGGCCGGGTATATTCGCGGTCTTACAGATGGGATGGTCACCCTTTATGTATGCGAGCTGCTTGTGAAGAAGGAGTACCGAGGCTGTGATATTGGAAAGGCCTTGCTAAAGCATGCCCATAGCTTCTATCCGAAGACGCGGATGGAGCTGATGGCCAGTTCAACATCCAAAACCTATTATGAACAGCTGGGATTCCGCTCGTTCAGCGGATATAGAATCACGATACCAGAGTGGGAAAAATAAAAACGTCAGCGGGAGAATGTCTTGAACCCGCTGGCGTTTTCATTTTGTCTAAATCGTATCTTCCCATATCTTTTGTTCATAATCCTTGACCTGCTTCTCAGAGCGTTCCGGCCAGACGGTGCGGAAGGCATGATGCTCGGCCGGGATGACCTCAACCATTTTCGCAATCATTTCCTCAGGGGCAAATTGCTTTTCGAATACCTCGGTTCCCTTGGCGTATTGCTCTCGCGTGGTGAAGTGGATCTTCGGATCGTACCATTTCCACGGTTCCTCAACCATGCGGTCATTGAATCCGGTTTTGTATGGCCCGGGATTGATGGTGGCAACCTGGACACCGAATGGTTTCAGTTCTTCCTTCATGGATTGGGCGATGGCTTCAAGAGCGTGCTTTGTGGCCGAATAGGGACCGAGATAAGGAGCGGCACTTAAGCCAGCAATTGAGCTGACGAACACGATTTTGCCGGATTGCTTTTGCACGAATTTTCGTGCGGCGATTTGGGCGGTTTTTAAGGTGCTGAATACATTTGTCTCAAATAGATCCTTCAGACGCTGGACTGGAATCTCAGCGATTGGTCCTCCTTCTCCGAGAGCGGCATTGGCAACGAATATGTCAAAATCACAATGCTCCATTGCTCTCAAATCTCCTGGGTCATTAATATTGACCTTCATAACCTCAAGCTCAATTCCCTTTTCCTTTGCTTCTTCTCTTAAAGAGGTGACTTGGCTGGTGATTTCAACGGTTGCAATCACGTGGTGGCCTGCCTGTGCCAGTCCAAGGGCTGTTCCACGTCCGAGTCCGGTACCTGCTCCGGTGATGAGTATGCTTTTGCTCATTCGATTTCCTCCTAATATGGTTTTGTGTACACTTCCCTAATTCCCTGTTGCTGGGAATAAAAAACAGAATGTTTGTTTGCATTTTTGAGGTTTGAATGCGTGAGCGGAAGAGGTGATATGGTAAAATAGACGGTAGGTATGTAAAGGGGGAGTTGAGAAATGTCTTTACAATTCTATATTGGTAAAACAGGCACGGGGAAGACCACGGCCATTTTAGATGAAATTCGGACCAAGCTGGCAGAAGACCCAGAAGGTCCTTCTATTATATATATCGTACCAGACCAAATGACCTTTCAGGCTGAGCTTGAGCTGATTAATACACCGGGACTTGGCGGGATGATCCGCACCCAGGTGTTCAGCTTTAGCCGTCTCGCCTGGAAGATCCTGCAGGAGACAGGAGGGATGGGGCGCCGGCATTTGAGCAATGTCGGGGTCAATATGGTTATTCGCAAAATCCTCGAGGAAAAGAAGGATGACCTGACGACCTTTAAGCGCTCCAGCGATAAGCAGGGCTTTATCGCACAGTTAAACGAGATGTTGAAGGAATGCAAGCGTTATTGCCTTACGCCAGCTGAAATGGCGGAGAAATCAGAAGGAGAGCTGTCACCGATTCTTCGCTCCAAGCTGGATGATTTAACAGTGATTTATGATGGCTTTGAACAAGAACTTACCGGCAAATATGTCGATACAGAGGATTATTTTACCCTGCTGATGGAGAAAATCCCGGAATCCTCCTATTTACGTAATGCAGAGATTTATGTGGATGGATTCTACAGCTTTACGACACAGGAATACGGCATCTTAGCAAGCTTAATGCAAACCTGCCGCAATGTGACGGTTTCCTTAACGCTTGATCAACCATTCAAGAGCGAGATGCCGGACCCTCTCCATCTGTTCCGCATGACAGGAGAGACGTATTTTGACCTTTACCAGATTGCTCAGGATAATGGCGTGCCGATTGAAGAGGACCGCCTATTTGTTGAGCCGCATCGCTTCATTCAGAATGAATCTATGCAGCATTTGGATCAATGGTTCGCGAACCGTCCGGCCCCCGTCTTTGAGGAGGAGCCCCAATTTGAGTTCTGCCCATCCGGCAATCGCCGCGCAGAGGTGGAGGGAATCGCGAGGAAAATCCTAAAGTCAGTACGTGAAGGGTATCGTTATCGGGATATTTTTGTCTTAACGCGCAACAGTGGAGAGTATGCAGAAGTGGTGGAGACCGTATTCACCGATTACGGTATTCCGTTCTTCATTGATGAGAAGAGGCCAATGCTCAATCACCCGCTTATTGAACTTATTCGCTCCACGATGGAGATTCTCTCGACAAACTGGCGGTATGAGCCGGTTTTCAGGGCCATTAAGACGGATTTATTATTTGCCGAAGGCTCCGATTTGAAACAAGCGCGCGAGAAGGCAGCTGTTCTTGAAAACTATGTGCTCTCAAGAGGATATTACGGGGACCGCTGGACGAAAAAGCAGACTTGGACGTATAAACGTAATCGCGGCCTTGAACTAGTCGATACGGTTCAGACCGATGCAGAATTAAAGATGGAAGCAGAAATCAATGCCATCAAGGAAGAGGTAGCTGAACCGCTCCGCCGTCTCATGAACCGAATTAAGAAGGCGAAGCTCGGAATTGACTATGCCCAAGCCTTCTATCAATATCTTGATGAGCTGGCTGTACCAGCCAAGCTTGAGAGGCTTGCGGAAATGGGAGAAGAGGAAGGGCAGCTCACTAATGCGGCCGAGCATGGACAAGCGTGGAATGGTGTCATCGATTTGCTTGACCAGTTTGTCGAGATTGCCGGTGACAGGCCGATTACGATGAAGAATTTCACGGCGATTATGGAGAGCGGGATTGAAACGCTGAATTTCTCCTTAATCCCGCCGTCACTTGACCAAGTCGTTGTCACGAATCTCGATTTATCACGTCCACAAAACGTGAAGATTGCTTTTATTGCCGGTTTAAATGAAGGCGTCATCCCATCGAGAATGAGTGACGAGGGCATCCTGTCAGATGCGGACCGTGAAACACTGCAGTCTGCTGGACTGAAGCTTGCGCCGACCTCTAAGACCAAGCTTTTGGATGAGGAATTTGCTGCGTATAAAGCATTCTTGCTCGCATCAGATTATACGTATTACTCCTATCCGCTTGCAGATGATGAGGGCAAGCAGCTGCTCGCCTCATCCTATATCAAGCGGATCAAGGATTTATTTGTCCATAATAAAGAAACCTTCTTCGTTCATGACCCGGCAGAAATGAGTGATGAGCTCCAGCTTGAGTATATCGTTCATACGAGATCGACACTTTCCTTCCTTGCCGGCCAGCTGCTGCAGAAGAAGAAAAACTATCCTGTTTCTGATATTTGGTGGGATGTTTACAACGAATACCGCCAGGACGGTCCAATGAAAGACCAGGCGGCCTTCGTTCTCTCTGCTTTGTCTTATGAGAACAAGGCGAAGAAGATTCCTGATGAGAAGGCTCAGGAATTATACGGGGAAACCATCCAGGGAAGCGTCTCAAGGATGGAGCTCTTTAACAGCTGTCCATTTGCTCATTACACATCCCACGGACTCAGGCTGCGCGACCGTGAAGTGTACAAGCTGGAGGCGCCGGATATAGGAGAGATGTTCCACGGAGCGCTTCAGTGGATGACAGAACAAATCATCAAAACTGGAACGACATGGGGAGCAATGACGAAGGAGCAATGCTTAGAGCTTGCCCGCCAGGCGGTCGAACTGATGGCACCAAAGCTGCAAAATGAAATTCTATTATCCTCGAACCGGTTCCATTATTTGAAGAGGAAGCTCGAGCATGTTGTCGGCCGGGCATCCATCACCTTGAGCGGTCAGGCAAGAAACAGCCAGTTCTCCCCGATTGGGCTGGAGCTTGGTTTCGGGAAGCGGGGAGATTTGCCGCCATTAACCTTCTCCCTGAAGAATGGAACGAAGATGGAGCTTGCCGGACGGATTGACCGAGTGGACCGGGCTGATGTGGGAGATGGAACGTATTTACGTATCGTTGACTATAAATCGAGCTCCAAGGATTTGAATTTCACGGAGATTTATTATGGGATTGCCCTGCAGATGCTGACTTACTTGGATATTGCTGTCACACATTCACCGCTGTTGGTCGGCAAGCAGGCAAAGCCTGCCGGGGTATTGTACTTCCACGTCCATAACCCAATGATTAAGAATAATGGCGTCTATACGCTTGAACAAATAGAACGAGAAGTATTCAAGAGCTTCAAGATGAAGGGCCTCTTGCTTGGCGATGATGAGGTCGTCAAGATGATGGACTCTGATTTAGAGGGCGGAGAATCACTGATTGTACCTGCAGGTTTCAAGAAGGATGGAACGTTCACTGCCGCCTCCAAAATTGCGAGCGAAGAGGAGTTCTCGCTTCTGAGCAAGCATATGAAGAAGATTTATACAGATACCGGAACAGCAATCACAAGCGGGGTCTCAGACATTAAACCATACCGGCTGCAGAATAAGATGCCTTGCACCTTCTGCCAGTATAAAACCGTCTGCCAATTTGACCCGTCTCTTGAGAGCAATGATTACCGAATATTAAAACCAGCTAAGAAGGATGCCATCTTTACTGCATTGAGAGAGGAGGAAGAAGCAGATGAATGAACGAACACCGTTGCCCAAAAAGCCCGCTGATGCGCTTTGGACAGATGACCAATGGAAGGCCATCGCCTCAGACGGCAGTGATATCCTTGTTGCTGCCGCTGCCGGGAGCGGGAAGACAGCAGTCCTTGTTGAGCGGATCATAAAGAAGGTTATCTCTGAGGAAAAGCCGCTCGATGTTGACCGCCTATTAATAGTAACCTTTACAAATGCTTCAGCTGCTGAGATGCGCCACCGGATTTCGGAGGCGCTAGAAAAGGAAATTAAGCGCCAGCCTGGTTCAAGACATTTACGCAAACAGCTTGGGCTTTTGAATAAGGCTTCCATTTCCACGCTTCACTCCTTCTGCTTGGAGATTGTCAGAAGCCATTATTATTTGCTCGACATTGACCCTGCCTTTCGAATCGGCGATGCGACAGAAATGGAGCTGATTCGAGATGAGGCATTAGAGGACATGCTTGAGGATGAGTATGGCATTCCAGATAATGAGGACTTTTTCCGACTTGTGGATGCTTTTACAGATGACCGAAGCGACCGGACCATCTTGGAAATTATCCGCAGGCTCGATGATTTTGCCCGCTCTAATCCAGATCCTAGTGCATGGCTGAATGGTTTGGCTGACATGTATAATGTCGACCCGTCAGCGAAGATTGAGGAGCTGCCATTTTATCCGGTGCTTGAATTTGATATTAACATGCGTCTTCAAGCAGCGAAGGAAATGATTGAGGAGGGGTACCAATTAACCCTTCTCCCTGAGGGTCCGGCTGCTTTGGGGGAAACCTTCAAGGCGGATGAGACTGTGATTGACGGCCTTTGGCAATCCGTGCAAAATGGCTGGTCAGCGATGTCTGAAGCCTTTAATGGGGCAGCCTTCGTAAAGGCAAAATCCATCCGTAAAGGCACATGCGATGAAGCTCTTGCCAAGCGGGCGAAAACGATTCGCGATAATGTGAAGAAGTCCATTAAGGCGATTGCTGATGACCTCTTCTTTAGGAAAGAAGAGAGCTTCATCAAGGACATGATAGACATGAAACCGTATGTCATCACGCTTGCGCGGCTTGTTCAAGCATTCCAGCAAAGATTCACGCAAGCTAAGCTTGAACGAGGCATCGTGGATTTCTCAGACCTTGAGCATATGGCTTTAGAAATCCTTGCAACAAAAGAAAATGGGGAATGGATACCAAGTAATGTTGCTCTTGAGTACCGGAAGAAGTTCAAGGAAGTGCTCGTCGATGAGTATCAGGATACGAATATGGTCCAAGAAACTATCCTGCAGCTTGTGACCGAAGAGGGAGAAGCTGCAGGCAATATGTTCATGGTCGGGGATGTGAAGCAGTCTATTTACCGCTTTCGTCTTGCCGAACCGAATTTATTCATGGGTAAATATGGCCGATTCCTGCCCGTGCCGGAAGATAGCGGAATGAAAATCGACTTGAACAAAAACTTCCGCAGCCGGCGCGAGGTGCTTGCCGGGACGAACTTCTTATTTAAGCAGCTCATGGGCAAAATGGTTGGTGAGATTGATTATGATGAAGCGGCTGAGCTGAAAAAGGGAGCGGCTTATCCGGAGGAAGAGGAGTACCCCATTGAGCTCTATCTGATTGATAAATCAGAGGAGACGATGGAAACGGCTGACGGCGAAGAGGATGAGGATATGGAAGCCGTCCTTCTGGAAGCAAGGCAGATGGCGGAAATCATTAAAACATTGATTGAGGAACGCCGTAAAATCTATGATGCGAAAACAAAAACGTACCGTAATATTACTTATCGGGACATTGTCATCCTGCTTCGTTCCATGCCATGGGCACCGGCCATCATGGATGAGTTCAGGGCACAGGGAATCCCGGTCTATGCAGATCTATCGACTGGTTATTTTGAGGCGACTGAAGTAGCAATCATGATTTCCTTGCTGCAGGTCATCGATAATCCATATCAGGATATCCCGCTTGCCTCTGTATTGCGCTCGCCAATGGTCGGGCTGAATGAAGAGGAGCTGGCTGATATCCGCATCACGATGCCAAAAGGAACCTTTTATGAGGCGCTGAAGGAATACTGCTGTAAGGGTTCTGCAGAGAAATACGGCTCTGCCTTTACAAGGGTGCAGACCTTCTTTAAGCAGCTTGATATATGGCGGACAGAAGCTCGCCAAGGGGCTTTATCAAGCTTGATTTGGCAGCTTTACCGTGATACGGGCTATTATGATTTTGTTGGCGGAATGCCCGGAGGAAAGCAAAGGCAGGCCAATTTACTGGCGCTCTACACAAGGGCACAGCAATATGAGGAAAGCTCCTTCCGCGGAATCTTTCGTTTCCTCCGCTTCATCGACCGGATGAGGGAGAGGGGAAGCGACCTTGGAGCAGCGCGGGCACTTGGTGAACAGGAGGATGTTGTCCGCCTGATGACGATTCACAGCAGTAAGGGGCTCGAATTCCCGGTTGTTCTTCTGGGAGGCCTATCCCGAAACTTTAACCAAATGGACCTGCGGAAATCGTATTTGATTGATAAGGACTTAGGACTTGCCTTCCGTTACGTGAATCCGGAGCTGCGTCTCACATACCCATCCTTGCCGCAGATTGCCTTTAAGAAAAAAATGCAGCTAGAGAATATTTCTGAGGAAATGCGTGTTCTCTATGTGGCCTTAACACGTGCCAAGGAGAAGCTGTACTTGATTGGAACCGTCTCAGATGGCGTGAAGGCACTCGATAAATGGTCTGCCTACAGCAAGAGGGAGGATTGGCTTCTTCCCGATTATGTACGTGCCAATGCGGTTTCCTATATGGATTGGATTGGTCCTGCTCTCTGCCGTCATCAATCCGTGACAGAAGGGGCAAGCGGCGAGGTTGCCGAGCATCCTTCTAGATGGCAGGTTCATCTTCGGGGGGGAAGCTCGCTTCAATCCGTCAAGGAAGAGGAAAGCTTGGAGACAAAGCAATTGTTTGAATCCATTCAGCAAATGGAGCCTGTCCCGATTGAATCGAAGTATCATGAACATGTCAAACGACAGCTCGCATGGGAGTACGAATATACAAGTGCAACTGGAGAACGGTCGAAGCAATCCGTATCCGAATTGAAACGAATGAATGAGCCAGAGGATCCGTACAGTGCAGCAACGCTCGTCAAAGCCCGGTTCAAGCAAACGAACCTAAAGCGTCCGTCCTTTATACAGCAGAAGAAGATGACACCTGCCGAACGCGGGACATTGGTCCATCTCGTTATGCAGCATATTGATGCACGCGAGCCGGTGAATGAAGAGTCTATTCAGACCTTGGTGGAAAGGCTTGTTATGAAGGAGTTCATTACGAAGGAGCAGGCAGAGGCAATTGATGCCGCTCAGCTACTTGGCTTCTTTGAAAGTGAAATTGGACAGCGAATGAAGCACGCGAAAGAAATCCGTAAGGAAGTACCATTCACGATGGCTTACCCAGCAAGGGAAGCCTATCATGATTGGGACGGCGGGGATGAGAATATCCTCGTGCAAGGGATTGTTGACTGCCTGTTCGAGGATGAAAATGGCCTCGTGCTCGTCGATTACAAAACCGATGCTATTACCGGCCGCTTCCCGAACGGATTTGAAGAAGCAGAAGAAGTATTGAGGGCGCGTTATGTGAAGCAGATTGAACTATACACACGCGCATTGGAGCAAATATTGAAGAGAGAGATTAAGGAGAAGTACTTGTTCTTCTTTGACGGCGCCCATTTCATTAAGCTATAGGCGTTTATATAAAGGCTGTCATGCATGAATGATTGTGCATGGCAGCTTTTTTATTTTACTCAAATCTTTTAGCCAGCTGTCCTTCAGTAAAATAGCTATTATGGTACTAATCTTTTTTGTTCTGGCTTATCTGATACGCAAAAGGGTATTAATAGCGGTTTACTCTGTCAATAAACAGAGGCGATTGATAGGACAGGAATCTAAGAAAAAAAGCCTATATTCTCTCTGAATAAGGCTTTTCACTAGTAGGTTAATCCGTTATTAGCTTCGAATACATATTTAAATCAATCAATAGGCCTTTTGATTTCTCGGATTTTCGTAAGGTGCCTTCAAACTGGAAATGCAGCTTTTCCAACAGTCTTATGGAGTTGCTGTTTTCAGGCTCGACTTTTGCTTCGACTCTATTGAAATGAAGCGTATGGAATGCATAATCCACTAAGCAGTTAATGGCCTCCCCGGCATAGCCTTTACCCCAGTATTCCTTCCCAAGCTCATAACCAATTTCTGTTTTTAAGTTTTCGAAGTCTAAGAAATTGAAGCCGCAGGAGCCTATTATTTGATTTGACTCTGCATGAATAATCGAATAACGAATAGCTTTACCTTCTTGGAAGAAGCCGTCGAGCATAGCAATGATGTCTAGTGCCTCACGTTCTTCCGTTAAACGAGTGATGTTCATGAACCTGGTAACTTCCCTATCAGACCAGATTTTAAATAAGGCAGTGGAGTCTGAAGCTTTTATTTTTCTAAGTATTAATCGTTCCGTTTGTAATTCGGTAATCAATATTTTTCCCTCTATTTTCTTATTTCCATATCTGGAGCTTAACATTTTGCATAGGTCAGTCGCTTCATGCATTGGAATAGCGCTATTATATACAATAAAAATGCATTTGGAAATAGAAATGATGGAAGTCTTTTTTCAGCTATTGGACAGATTATCTGAAGGAAATAAACGACATCACCTAGAAGTACAATTGAAGAGTGAATTTAGGGGGAGTTAGTATGTATTACGGGGTTGATGGACTGATGATTCGGCCAATTATGGAGCAGGACCTGCCAATATTATGGTCATTAATTTATAAAGAAGAGTCTCCTGAATGGAAAAAGTGGGATGCTCCATACTTCGAGCATAAGCAAATACCGTTAGAAGAATATTTAGCTAAAAAAGATCAGATTATCGGTCAAGATAAACAGTGGGCTATTGAGGTAAAAGGCGAGGTGATTGGAACCGTCAGTTATTATTGGGAGCATCAGCCATCCCTTTGGCTGGAAATGGGGATTGTCATTTATAATCCGAGGTATTGGAATGGAGGGTATGGGACTAAGGCTCTCCGTCTATGGACCAATCATTTGTTTAATACCCTGCCATTGGTCCGAGTAGGTTTTACTACTTGGTCGGGGAATGAACGGATGATTTGTCTTGGTGAAAAGCTTGGCATGACGATGGAGGCAAGGCTTCGAAAATGTCGTTACTATAATGGAAGGTATTATGATTCCATCCGAATGGGCCTTTTAAGAGAAGAATGGGAGTTGAATGCATTGTTTCATTCATAAGCTATTAAGGGAAAATATCGTTCATATAAAACAGGGAACCTTCAAATAAGAAGGTTCCCTGAAATCTTAATAGGATAGAATGCGTTTTTCTCCCTCAATTTCTTGGATAGGCGTGATATTCTGGGTGAATTCAAGCGTCCCTTTATATGCGCCTTCTGCATCTCGGACGGCAAAATAACGGATAAAGATATACTTGTCCTTGAATTTAATCCAGAAATCCTCACTATCCTTCAGGCCGGATTTAAAGTCGTGCAGGAGCTGCTCAACGACATGGACGCTTCTTGGGGGATGGCAGTTCTGCACCGTTCTGCCGATGACGGCCTTTGTCCGGGTGAAAATCCGTTCCTTCCCGTGAGAGAAGTAGCGTACAACATCATTTTCGTCAATGAAGGTGATGTCTACCGGCAAGTGGTTGAGCATTAATTCTAACTGCTCAACGGATAGTACGCCTGTTTCCATCTTAATGAATCCCTCTGACATGGCGGAGCCGGCCAATGCTTTTCTTTCAGGCTTCCATTCTGCTGCACCGTTAATTAGGCAGAATCCGATTACGTCACTTTCATGGGCAATCTTCATCCATTCATCCTCTGCCAGATGCTGAAGAGCCATTGGGAAGAGGATGTTTTCCTCTTTGAAAATCATTTCAGATACTTCTCGAATAACAAAATCCATTGTATTCATCAGGAAGTCCAAACCAGTGCCGTCATAGACTGTTAAAGCCTGCTTGGCAGCCTTAATGGCATCTCGGATTCGGTCATCGACACCCCACATGACTTGGGTAGGACCTAATATGCCATATTTCTCGAGATAAGGAAGCAAGAGATTTTCTTTACGGCTGTAATGTTTATCGATATCGAGCAGAAGATTTAAGTCCTCTAGCAGCTTAAGGGCGTTTTCCTGGCTGTCCTCTTTTAAGAAGCGCTCATAATGCAGCTGAATCTTGAAATTAACGAGCATGTCGATTTCTCTGTTCTCAAGCTTAAATGTATGGACTGGGTGGCCTGGCTGTTCCTCTGGTTTGCTGCTTCGGTGGATTTCTTCAATTCCTCCTTTAAATACAGCGGTGTGTACGGAGCAAAGACGCTGGACTTCTGAGACGGGGATACCCTCTTCTTCGATAAGTGCTTGTTCAAGCTGAGAGATCTCTTCAACAGAAATAGTACCTGCAGCCTTTTCAAAGAGCTCCTTTACTTCGTCGACACTGCGTCCGTGATGCAGATCGATGATGATTTCTTTTAGAAGTTCCTGACGCTCGGTTTTTGTTAATTGAGTTTGTTCACGATTATTGATTATTTCGCTCATTTCAATCAATCCTCCATTAATGTGAATCCATGCTGTTCAAATGTTTTTGCAACCATATCGAATGGGATGCCTCTCATTTTGCAGCCTTTCTCAATTGTCATAACCTTGCCGGCTGTCTGGAGCAACCCTGGTTTATTAATATGTGTAAATCCCAGTTCACTCATAATCGAGATTACCTCAGGATGTTTTTGACAAATGTCATACAATGAGTTATTCAGTTGAATGATTTTCATCATTATTTCATCTCTTTAATACTGAACCTTTATGTAAAAAGTAGCATGAATTAAATGGATTGAATGTGACCGGCATCACATCTTGGAAAAGTATTTTATCTAGTCAGTTAAGACATAATGAAGGACAATAGGGAATGGCGAAATGCCATCAATCTAACTAGACGTTTTAGCAGGGGGAGTTACATAATGACTTGTTTGCAATGCAGTAGAAAATCTTGCTTAGCTTTTGTGCCTATTTTCAAAAGCTTGAAAAGCGAAGAGTTGTTGGAGCTCTCAAAGATTATTACCCATAGAACGTATAAAAAGGGAGAAGCCGTTTATATAGCTGGCGAGTTGAATGATAATTTGTTTATTGTGCGTAAAGGGAAAGTGAAAATCACCTATATCTCAGGTGAGGGGCGTGAGCAAATCGTCCGAATCATCCAGGAGGGTGACTTTTTCGGTGAGCTTTCTTTATTTAGGAACAGTCCGCTTCCATCCAACGCCGAAGCACTTGAAATGACGGAGGTTTGTATTTTAGAAGGCCGATTGTTTAAACAAATATTAGAGAAAAGCCCAAGTTTGGTCTTTAACTTATTCCATCAGCTGAGTGAGAGACTGGAACGTGCCGAGCTAACCTTGAGCCAGATTAGTCATCATGATGTAGGACAACGGCTGGCTGCTTTTCTTCTGCAATGTGCCGAGAAGAGTGGTAAGGAGAGCTTTGAGTTCCCAGTCAATAAAACGGATGCCGCTTCGATGCTCGGTACGACAAGGGAGACATTAAGCAGGAAGCTTTCTTTCTTTCAACGGGAAGGATACATCAAGCAATCAGGGAGGCAAATCACCATTTGTGATGCTGCCGCCCTGGAGGATCTTCTCTTTAGCTAGGCTTTACGGCTGAGACAATGAGAGCAGGAGATTGAAGAGAAGAATACTCCTTGCTCTCAAAGTTTCCGTACATGCTGACAGTCTTAAACCCGCAGTCCTGAAGCAAGGACAGCAGCCTCTTTGAGGTAGCCGGGTATAAGGGAATCGTGTTCTTGATGGTAGAGCCGTTTTGGGAAATGGATGTGGTAAACAGAATATGGTCACCATCAAGCTCATATTCGCGCATGAATGTGAATGAATCCTTCTCCATAACAGGAAAAGTAAAGTCTCTGCTTTTCAGTACCTTATCATAATTGACAATTTGGAAAATAAAGCGGCCTCCATTATTGAGCTTTTGAAACACTTGTTTGAAGAAGCTGCGAATTTCCTGCTCGTCATGCAGATGAACCAGGGTATTGCCAATGCAATAAATGCCGTCAAAGGACCCCTCAAGCTCGTCCAATTGCTGCATAGTTTTCGTTGTAACGGCAATTGGAAGATGACCGGACTCAGCCTTTGAGCGGATTTGTTCTGCCATCACGCCCTCCGGTTCCATGGCGGTCAGCTGGAACCCTTGCTTGGCTAGAGAGACGGCCATATTTCCAGTGCCTGCGCCCGCATCAAGCAAGGAGGCGCCTTTTTCAAATTGGGATGCGATAAAGGATAATGCCTTTTCATTGGTTGGGAAGATGACATCATAATAAGGAGTTAGTGATTGATAAAAGGACATAGTCTATTCACACTTCTTTCAGTTTATTTGTCACGATAACAATAACGGATTTTTTTGTTGAATACCGTGACGGCAGACACGTTTTTTTTGATATTGAATGTAAAAAAAAGGCAGCCTCCACTGTAGGAGGCTGCCTTAGGTTTAGTAATTCCCCGTAATCGGCTGGTCTATTCCGTTGATGTCAATGACAGAGTTTGCACTCAAGCCATTCGTATCAAAGATGAGACCTCCCGTGATACCTGAACCTGATCCATTGACACTTTTATTAGCGAACTTAGGCGAGATAACCAAGGAATCACCGAATTGAATGACACCGCTGCCCGCATTTAAGATTTGTACCGAACCAACTAGAGCCGGCAATATTAATCCCCTCCTTCCTTGGTCTGCCTGTTACTCAATAATTGCCTTATATTCATGACTCTTGTTTCATGGCGCATATATCGGCCGTTGCCAATCTGAAGAATAGATGAACTGGAAACGGCCTGAGATTGGATACCGCCTACATAGATGTACGGATTCGGATTCAAAAAGCTCATTTGGATAGGTTCATAGACGGGCTCAAAATCTGGTTCAGCATAGAACACTTTATAATCCCCAAAATTTCCTTCCTGACCAAAAAAAAGTTCCTGCTCTCTTTGATAGGCCAAGACATTATCGCTGGTGCGGAAATATTGAATCTCTCCAACCTCAAAAATGGCTCCCCGTGAAAGAATGGATACATGGATATTGTTAACGATGGATGTTCTCTCCCACATAATCTGCCTTATCTCGTTACGATTGGCTGTAAAGGACCAAACTCTAGTGCTTGCGGAGGAATATCAGAGGCAGTGAATAACTGCATGACCTCTGTATCCCCTACTTTTAAAGCTGAAGAACTGGAGATGGAAATGAGGTGAATATTTCCTACGCATAATTGTTCATTAATGACTTGGAAATTCATTTGGAATCCTCCTTCATGGATTCAGGATAAACCTGCAAAAAGCGGTTAATGGCATTTTGGATATCGGTGTGAATGACTTCGAGTATTTGCTCGCGCACCTGCGGCAGCTTTTGTTCATGCCTGTTATAAGCTGGTGTTTGGTCAAGATAGTGATTGATGCGCTGCGGCACCTGCCGTGCTAGATCATCTGTGATGAATGACCGCATATCCCCGTCTGCTTTCCTGCTGCAATGTCGCTCAGCCTCCGAAAAGATTTCATCCTTATCCTTATGGAACCCTTGAATAATTTCATCTGATAACTGATGAACAAATTCTTCTCGACCTGGGAATAGGAAGGGAGCAAAAGGAGCCTGGCCATTGACGGCAAATTCATCTATGTCGTTTAAATCTTGTGGAGATAAGCCAATATTCAATGTGCCCTCAAGCCGTTCAATTTTCAATTGATCGAAATTATATTCAATCTTATCGATGCGTACAGGGTTTTGCTGTTTCAATTCGAGAAGATCGCCCTGTAATTGAGCCAGATTATTCTCAAGCTGGCATATGGATTCCTTTTGGCTTTGGATGGTTTGCTGCAACTGAAAGAGAAGCTGGGTCAGGTTATACTGCAAAACTGAATTCACCCCTTTTTTAATCCATAATCTTCACTTGTGATGTCTCCTGCGCAGTTTGAAATAATGGATGTTTTGGTTCAGGTGCCGGTGCTGTAAATTCGCCGCTATTCGATAAATAGGATTGTGCTTTAATGATTCCTGTGCTTCCGATTTGAAAGACAGACGAGTTGGCAATGGCATTAATCCTAATCATGTTTATATTAATGCTCTGTTTAATAAAAAAATTCATCTCTTCCACCCCTATAAAGTAAATGCAATTGGTTCGTCAATAGCATCGGCGTCATACGTATTCGTGGCACTGTATGGATTGTTGACCGCCACGTAATCCCCGGTGTTGAAGGAACCGGCCCCTGAGAAGGTTTTTGCGTTGGAATACGGGGTCACTTTGTAAATATCTCCAATATTGAAGACCCCGCTGCTTCCGATTTGGAGGATTTGCACGACTCCGACTATACCTGGCATATTCTCACCTTCTTAGAATGACTTAATCAGATCAATCCCTCCAATCAGTATATGCCGACTGGGCGAATACGTGAGACAATCAAGAAAAACCGCAGCCCTTTCATATAAGAGAAGAGTAACGATTTATACAGTTATCTTATAAAAGGTCTTTTAATAACAGAACAAGGAAGAACCTGCTAAAATGAGAATAGTAGTTTGTCTATTCTGACTATTGATAAGGGGGATATATGCATTCTGTTTCGAGAAGGGAACGATTGACGGTAATTGACCTGTTAAGGGGAGTAGCCATTCTTGGTATCCTGTTGGTCAACATGATTGATTTTCATGCTCCATTTCTCTATTTGCAAGCTGATTATTGGAGCGGAGCGGATTACATTACATATGCGTTGGTAGATGTTTTGGCTCAAGGGAGCTTTTATCCAATGTTCGCGTTTTTATTTGGGTTCGGAGCCATCCTTTTAATGGAAAGGACAATCAAGAAGGGAATTTCCTTTCCACTTCTTTTCTCCAGAAGAATGGCTTTTCTCCTTCTTGTAGGTATTATTCATGCCTTTGTCATTTGGCATGGAGATATCTTGATCTCGTATGCCATGTGCGGCTGGTTCATCCTGCTGGTTTATAAACTTTCAGGTAAAGCGCTGCTAAAGATGGCCGTTTTGCTGTATACGATTCCATATGGATTGCTCGGCTCATTGACAATCCTCAGTAGTGTTATGTTTCCAGATGAGATGGCGGTGGAGACAGACTGGGCAAAGGCACGGGAAGCTGTACAGGTTTATGGGAGCGGCAGTGTTTCGGATATCTTTTCCTTTCGTTTTGAGGAATGGATGGCGGTGAATGGGTCGCTAAATGTTATCTTCCTCTTTCTGTCCATTTTTCCTTGCATCCTTGCCGGCATGTCCTTTGCAAAGCTTGGCTGGCTAAAGGACATCAGCAGCCATCGGAGGAAGCTGCGCTGGATGTTTGGGCTTTCCGCCGTTGTTGGCATAGGCTTGAAAATATACCCGTATTACGATGGATTTACGGTAGGAAGCTTATTTATGCAGGACAGCTTTGGCGGTCCCTTATTGGCCTTAGCTTACATGACAGGCATCACTCTTACGTATGAACGTTTTTCTTCCTTTAGAAAACTGACCATGCCTTTCATTCCGCTTGGCCGGATGTCAATGACCAATTATCTGACTCAATCCATTTTTTGGACATTCATTTTTTATTCGTATGGCCTCGGTCTTTACAACCAGATTGGCATGCTCATAGGGACGATTCTTGCTATCCTTTTTGTCGCAGTTCAAGCGGTTTTCTCTGCCTATTGGCTTAAATCATACAAAATGGGTCCTGTTGAATATGTATGGCGTGTGGCGACATATGGAAAGAAACAGTCATTCAGGCTTACTACTAAAGAGAAGGAACAGGGCGAGCGATGGAAAGAGTTATGATTATTGGAAGCGGGGGAGCAGGAAAGTCTGTGCTTGCCAGGGAGCTTGGGCAGCGCACGGGCCTGCCCGTTCATCATTTAGATACGGTCTTTTGGAAACCAGGCTGGGAGCCAATGCCTAAGAAAGAATGGGGGAGGAAAGTTGCCGAGCTTGCTCGTGAGCGGGCTTGGATCATCGACGGCAATTATTCAGGTACCATGGATATCCGGCTGAAGGAAGCGGATACGATTATTTTTCTCGACTATTCAAGGTGGATGAACATCTATGGAATTGTTAAACGCCGAATAGTGTATCGAAAACGTTCACGCCCTGATATGACAGAAGGATGTAAGGAGAAGCTGGACTGGGAATTTGTTAAATGGGTCTGGAACTTTGAAAAGGAGAAAGCTCCTTTGCTGCGTGAAAAGCTGAAGAAGATGGAAGAGAAGCGTGTGTATCATTTTAGAAGCCGAAAAGAACTAAAAGCCTGGCTTGCAGGTTTATAAAAGAAAGGAAGGGATTGTAGAATGAAATTGGCAACGGTTGTAATAGAGGGAAAAGAGAAAGCTGGGGTAATAGAAGGTGAATTATTTTATCCACTGGAGTCTGTTCGGGAACAGATGGAGGGAATTCCGACGGATTTGAATACGCTCATTGAGCATTCGTCTGAGTGGCTGTCTGACCTAGCTAAGCTTGATTTGACAGGCATGGAGGGATTGGCCGTAGAATCTCTTCAATATACCTCCCCGATTAAGCCGAACAAGAATATATTCTGCATTGGGAAGAACTATGCTGCCCATGCAAGAGAGTTTGACGGAACACCGCCAGAGAATATGATTGTGTTCACAAAAGCGCCAACAACCATCATTGGCCATGGGCAGCCGATACCGCTGCATGAAGGTGTAACAAATGAGCTGGATTATGAGGGGGAGCTTGCCGTAGTTATCGGAAAGAAAGGCAAGGCTATCTCGCGAGATGAGGCAGAGGACTATATTTTCGGTTACACCATCTTGAACGATATAACGGCAAGGGATCTTCAAGCAAGACATCAGCAATTCTTCCTGGGGAAAAGCCTCGACGGCACCTGCCCAATCGGACCATGGATTGTCACAAAGGATGAAGCAGGAGATGCACGAGACCTTGAGATTGAAACAAAGGTGAATGGAGAGGTAAGGCAGCATGCGCGAACATCCTTATTCCTCTTCCCTATTGATGAGATTATCGCTACTCTCTCTAAAGGAATGACCCTGGAGCCTGGAGACATTATTGCGACAGGAACCCCGGCCGGTGTCGGCAAAGGATTTAAGCCCCCTCGTTACTTGAAGGATGGCGATGTGATTGAGATTTGTGTCGAATCAATTGGAACCTTGGTGAATAAAGTCCAATCATAAGACATATTCTTCGAACTCGAAAAAAGATTATGCTACGATGGTATTGATGTCAGTAGGAAAGGTGGGGAAATCTAGTGGGCGGAACAGTAGAACATATTTCTATGTGGCTTTTGGCCATCATCTTATTCTTTGTATCCTTTAAGATGACGGGAAAATCATTGAAAATCACGATGATGATCAATCGGGTGCTATACATATTGATTATCGTCACAGGCGCGATGCTTCTCTTTAGCATTTCCAATATTAATGGGGAATATATCGGGAAGGCCATCATCGGTCTTTGGGTAATCGTATCGATGGAAATGACATCGGTCAAACGTTCTAAAGGAAAACCATACAAATCATTCTTGATTCAATTCTGGATTGCATTTGTGCTAGCGCTGCTTCTCGGATTCAGATTGCCATTAGGCATTCAGCTATTCGGTTAATATGAACGAAATCTCCTTTACAAGGAGAGGATAAGTCTGAAGACAAGAACCTGACTTCTCAGGTGACGTCTTCAGCTCTTTTTTATGCAGTAAGAAGATGACCTGACGAAGAACAGCTTAAAAAGATTGACGCAGAAGCACTGTGAAGCAGGCTTGTGGGTCTATTTTTTTTGTGGTTTTTGATTAGCTGATAAAACCAGTCAAGCGGTTACAACTAGAACAGGAGAATGTCCGCCACTCTTGGCCCATAGAAAGCCCACCCAAAGCCCATAGAAAGGCCACCCTAATCCCATGCAAGGGGGGTGAAGGGTGGCCAAAGTGTGGTGAAAGCCAGACGATGCCCACCCAAAGCCCCTAGAAAGGCCACCCTTTCCCCATGCAAAGGGGGTGAAGGGTGGGCAAAGTGTGGGGAAAGCCAGACGATGCCCACCCAAAGCCCCTAGAAAGCCCACCCTAATCCCATGCAAGGGGGGCAAAGGGTGGCCAAAGGGTGGGGAAAGCCTGACGATACCCACCCAAAGCCCATAGAACCCCCACCCTTTCCCCATGCAAAGGGGGTGAAGGGTGGGCAAAGTGTGGGGAAAGCCAGACGATGCCCACCCAAAGCCCCTAGAAAGGCCACCCTAATCCCATGCAAAGGGGGTGAAGGGTGGCCAAAGTGTGGGGAAAGCCAGACGATACCCACCCAAAGCCCAAAGAAAGTCCACCCTATTCCCATGCAAAGGGGGTGAAGGGTGGGCAAAGTGTGGTGAAAGCCAGACGATACCCACTCAAAGCCCATAGAACCCCCACCCTTTCCCCATGCAAAGGGGGTGAAGGGTGGGCAAAGTGTGGGGAAAGCCAGACGATGCCCACTCAAAACCCATAGAAAGGCCACCCTAATCCCATGCAAAGGGGGTGAAGGGTGGCCAAAGTGTGGGGAAAGCCAGACGATACCCACTCAAAGCCCATAGAACCCCCACCCTTTCCCCATGCAAAGAGAACAAAGCATAGGACAAAGTATAGACAAATCCAGAAAATCCAAATTTGCAGGTAAAGCAAGAAAAACAGGTACGAAATGATAAGAAATCATTCATCACCTGTTTTTCTAATCGAGCAGCTTATGGAGCTGCCCTTTTTCTTCTGTTTTACGATAATAATTTTTCAATAAGGACTTTCTTTCCTGTATTCAAGGTGAACTCAAAACGATTGTGATCCTTCTCTTTCTGGTTGAAATGATGATGGACAGAGCATATATATTCTCCATTATCAAATATATAAAAATTGGTTCCAGAGAGATGGTCGGATGTCATGAAGGATAGCTGGTTATAGCCGTAAATACAGTCATAGATGGAGAAGTTCATTCCATTTAAGGCTGTGACGAATTGATAGAAGGCATCATCGTAAAGCTCATCTAGTAATCGTTCAAGTGAATAAAGCAGATTCTTTTTGATTCGGACCCGGTCTTCATCCATGATGAAGATTAATTCCGATCCGCATAAGAGCTTGCCGTCCTCGACAAGGATTCCTTTGCGCCAGCGGTTGTTTCGGAAGATGGAGATTTCATTGTTCATGTATTCCTCTAAAGGATAGGCTTCATCGGTTTCTTCATCAAAAAACACCCATTGGTCATTAATGTTCTCAAAAACGCCTTCTGTGTGCGCCCTTTTCTGGGCACTTAACAGTTGTGTTCGCAGCTGATTGTTCATGTTCGCGCCTCCAAATGCAGTAAACAGGGATTAGCCAGCCAGGATTAAGCCCTGTTGAAATGTGTTAATTGGCACCTATCTTATTGATTGACATAAATGGTGCCTTTTATAACCCGACTCTTGAAACTCTGGACAATTAACCATCTATTTGAGTAATGCATATCATGTAAGCAGGAATGGGCCACAGGCTTGTTTTGAAAGGATGATGTTATTTTGTGTGGTATTACTGGATGGGTAGAATACGACAGATCGATTAATCAGGAAAAAATGATTTTAACGGCTATGACGAATACCCTCTCCAAGCGAGGACCGGATGACATGAATATCTGGGATGATAAGCATGTTGGACTTGGGCATAAGCGGCTGGTCGTCGTTGATCCAGAAGGCGGAAAGCAGCCGATGGCCCGTGAAAAAAACGGCCACAAGTATGTCCTTTGCTACAATGGAGAATTGTATAACACCGAAGATATTAGAAAAGAACTTTTATTAAAAGGATATTCATTTAAGGGTCATTCGGATACAGAAGTCTTGATAACAGCCTATATGGAATGGAAAGAAAAATGCGTGGATTTTTTCAATGGGATATTCGCCTTTGCCGTTTGGGATGGAGAGAGGCAGCAGCTCTTTGCTGCTAGGGACCGGCTTGGTGTTAAGCCTTTTTTCTATTCCTTAAAGAATGACCAGTTCCTATTTGGCTCTGAGATCAAGGCGCTGCTTGCCCACCCGGATGTAAAACCGGTCATTACACGTGAAGGATTAGCAGAAGTCTTTTCACTCGGTCCTTCTCGTACGCCTGGTGCAGGTGTATTCAAGAATATTGCTGAACTAAGACCTGCTCATGCCATGATCTTCAGCCGTGATGGATTGTCGATTTGGCGGTATTGGAATGTGAAGAGTGAGGCACATGAGGGAACCCTTGATGAAACGGTCGAACAGGTTCGCTATCTGGTGACAGATGCCGTAAAGAGGCAGCTGGTTTCAGATGTACCTCTTTGCACGTTCTTATCTGGAGGCCTGGATTCCAGCGCAATTACAGCGATTGCTGCTAAGCAATTCCATGCGGAAGGGAAGGCGCCGCTTCATACGTATTCCATTGATTATGAGGATAATGCGACCCATTTTGTTGCAAACGATTTCCAGCCTAACTCAGATGGATATTGGATTGAGTTAATGAAGAATGAATTTGGCACCAATCATCATTATTGTGTCATCAGCCAGGAGGACTTAATTACGAATCTCTCAGAAGCCGTTATGGTTAAGGATCTACCGGGAATGGCAGACATTGATTCCTCCTTGCTATGGTTCTGCCGAAATATTAAAAAGGATTTTGTCGTCGGTCTGTCAGGGGAATGCGCCGATGAGATTTTTGGCGGTTATCCATGGTTCCATAACCCTGAAAGTCTATCTAACGATGCTTTCCCTTGGATGAGGTCGATCAAGGAAAGGCAGGCATTACTTAGAAGCGACTGGCAAACCAAGCTCAATCTCGAAGAATACATGAAAGCAAGATATAAGGAAAGCTTGGCAGAAACGCCGCTTCTTGATGGGGAATCTGAGCTGGAGCAGAAAAGAAGACAATTATTCTATTTGAATATGACATGGTTCATGACCAATCTTCTGGACCGGAAAGACCGGATGAGCATGGGGGCGAGCCTTGAGGTAAGGGTGCCGTTTGCCGACCATCGTCTTGTTGAATATGCATGGAATATTCCATGGGAGATGAAGATGGCTGATAACCGTGAAAAAGGAATCCTGCGCAGGGCGCTCAAGGGGGTGCTGCCGGAGGAGGTGCTTTATCGCAAGAAAAGTCCGTATCCGAAAACACATCATCCTTTGTATACAAAGCTGGCAAAGGATTGGCTGACGGAGCTTCTGGAGGACGGGAATTCACCGCTGTTGGAATTCTTTGATAAAGAACAGCTCAAGGAACTCATTGATACAGGCGGAGCCTCCTTCAAAACTCCTTGGTACGGGCAATTGATGAATGGACCGCAATTGCTTGCATACTTGATTCAGGTTGACTTATGGTTTAAGCATTATCATATCCAGATAGAGGATTGACCTGCTACCTGCCGCCAAAGCGCGTCAGGTTTTTTTATTGGATAGTCATTTCGTGAAAGTGAACGATGATATAATAAGATATCTACGTTTAGCGGAGGTGGAGGATTGGTTCATAAAGGGGATAATCTTGATCGAACTTCATTGGCTGCTTATCTGGCGGTACTGGTCGTGCATTTCATTTTTTTGTTTGTTGAATGGGGAAATCTGCCGAATGAGATTGCCATTCATTATACGGATGGCCAGGCAGATAGATTTGGGAGTAAGTATATATTATTTATTTTGCCTGTCATCAGTTTGGCTGCTTGGCTTATCTTAGGGTTTCTTAAACGGAGACCCGAGAGCTATACGTATTTTAATCTGACAGATAAAAACAAAGACTTCCAGTATATGAAGGGGAGAAGAATGATGACGCATATGCAATATTTAGCGTCTATATCAATCATCTTCATGAATCTAGCCTTCCTGAAGGAGGCTGCCGGGGAGGACCATATTATCCAGCTTATCATTGCTGTCATCCTAATAGGGCTTTGCTTTCTTCTGCCGATTTTCTTTTTGATTTGGTCAGCTAGATTAAAGGAATCTTAATGTAATAGAAAAGCAGGTGCGCAATGCACCTGCTTGAACTCATTTCTCCTTTTTCAAGATGGCAAATCCTCGTTTGGATATGGACAACGTATCTGTAAAGGATGTCTCTGGATTAGCATATAGAAGAGAGGCACCAACACATTCCTCTATGGAAAGCTCTTTTTCGTTATCTCCTAGATTAATAAGGACATAAGCATCTGCATTCGCAGATTCTCGTTTATACATGACGACCTCTGAGTCAATATGGACAAACAGCAAATCTCCTTCATTGGCAAGAACGGGATGTTCTTTGCGCAGAGCAATCAATGTTTGTACATGTTCAAACATATCCCGGTCTTGTTCATTCTCATCCCATGGCATGCATTTTCTGCAGCCGGGGTCCTGCCCGCCATCCATACCAATCTCGTCTCCATAATAAATGCAAGGCGTGCCAGTGAAAGTTAACAGGATCGTATAGATTTGTTTAACTTTCTTGATATCTCCCTGGCATTCAGTCAGAATCCGCGGTGTGTCATGGCTGCCAATCAGATTAAAAGCGGCCTTGTTTACTGTATGAGGATACATATGATAGACCTTTGTCATCTTCTCAGCGAATTCGGTCGGCTCCAATGTCTCAGAGGAGAACATTTCAAGGATTGCTGTTAAGAATGGATAGTTCATCACGGCATCGAATTGGTCGCCGCGCAGCCATGGCATGGAATCATGCCAAATCTCCCCGAGGATATAGGCATCCTCCTTCTCTTCTTTGACGGTCTTTCTGAATGAGCGCCAGAAATCGAAATCAACCTCATTGGCGACATCGAGCCGCCAGCCGTCAATTCCGCATTCCAGAATCCAGTGTTTCGCGACTTGGAGTAAATATTCTTTGACCTCTGGATTTTTTGTATTTAATTTCGGCATAGATGCCACATACCCAAATGCATCATAATTGACCTTCTGTTCATCGAGAGGAAGGGAATGCGGGTGGAACCAATCCTTATATTTAGATGCCTCCCCATGTTGAAGTAAATCCTGAAATGGCTTGAAATGATAACCGCTATGATTGAAGACGGCATCCAGCATGACCTTAATGCCGCGAGCATGGGCTTCATCGACAAGCTTCTTTAAGGTTTCCTTCGTACCAAATTGCGGGTCGATTTCCATATAATCTATCGTGTCATATTTATGGTTAGAGAAAGCATGGAAGATGGGGGTGAAGTAAATGCCTGTGATGCCTAGCTCCTTTAAATAATCTAAATGATTGATAACCCCTTCAAGATCACCGCCGAAGAAGTTATCCGGAGTCGGGTCCTCGCTGCCCCACTCAAGTGTTCCTTCAGGGTCAAGCTCCTTATTCCCGTTGGCAAAACGTTCAGGAAATATTTGATACCAGACTGTGTCCTTTACCCAATCCGGTGCGCTGAATACTTCTGTATGATGCAGGTAAGGAAGGGCGAATAGCAGACCTACTTCAGGCAGCTTATCGTAGAATCCCTTCTCAGAGAAATAGGCTGTTTTTCCTTCATGATCTGTAAGGCGAAAAGCATAGCGGGTCCGGCGATGGGGCAGTTCAATTGTCTTACGATAGTAATCATAGAGTTCATCACTTCCGGTATAGCGCATGTCTGTAGTCTTATAGATCCAGTTGGATCCTTTGAAATCATAAGGGTCTCCATGGACGAGCTCCATTTTAGCGATGTCCCCTTTTTTCGCCATAATCATGATGGTGATGGAATCCAGGGATGAACTATAAAGAAACTGGTCTCGTGCGAAATGTATAACCGATGATTTATCCATACTTTCTCTCCTCTCAAAGTGCAATCGCTTGCATTGATTCTATTCTTTACTATAGCTATTCTAAACTGAAAGTTCAATGAAATCATAAATTACTCGGATAAATTGTTATTATTTACCCAAAAGTGGCAGTTTTGTAACACTTTTAAAAATTTGGTAAAAATGTATTGTTAATTATTGATAATACAGTATAATAAAGGTGTTAAGATTGCAATCGCTTTCATAGGGTGAATATGTCGAAGCATGTTATTTCACTGCCTTTTTATTTTGTCACTTTGTGCAACCGTTTGTATTCTTGGCTACATAATAAGAGGAGGGGTTGACCCATGAAGAAAGCATTCTCCATTGTAATGGTGTTAATGCTTGCAGTTGGTATTCTTGCAGCCTGCGGACCAGATAGAGAAGAAAGTGCAGGAGGCAAAGAGGGAAGCGGTTCAGACGGTAATAAACCTGAGAAATTAGTTGTTTGGGAAGATACAGATAAAAGTGTGGCTTTAGAACCAGCTGCAAAAGCGTTCGAAGAGGAACACGGCATTAAAGTAGAGTTCAAGGAATATGGAATCTCAGAGGATATGAGAAACCAAATTCGCCTTGATGGACCAGCTGACAAAGGTCCGGATGTTCTGACTTTGCCTCATGACCAAATCGGTATGCTGGCTGAAGAAGGGACGATTCAGGAAATTTCTGTTGAACAAAGTGTCCTTGATACATTCACGGAATCTTCCATTCAAGCACAAACATATGACGGTAAATTATATGGCCTACCAAAGGCAACTGAAACACCCGTATTCATTTACAATAAAGAATTAATGCCTGAAGCACCGGCTACAATGGATGAAGTATATGATTTTGCCAAAGATTTCACAGATGGCAAGAAGTTTGGCTTCATCGCCTTATGGGATAACTTCTATCATGCGTACGCAGTCATTGGCGGCATGGGTGGATATGTATTTGGAGAGAAAGATGGTGCCTTGCAAAGGGAAGACCTTGGTTTGAACAACGAAGGAGCCGTGGCAGGTGCTGAGTACATCCAAAAATGGTATAAAGAAGGCTTGTTCCCTAAAGGGGTTATCGGAGAATCAGGCGGATCTGCTCAGGACGGCTTGTTCAATGAAGGTAAATTAGCTTCCGTTCAAAACGGTCCATGGGCTTTCCAAGGCTATATGGATGCTGGAATAGATATAGGTGCAACACCAATGCCGACACTTCCAAATGGCGAGCATATGACGACATTCATGGGTGTTAAGGGATGGCATGTATCTGCTTATACGAAAAACAAGGAATGGGCAACGAAATTGGTTGAGTTCCTGACAAACTATGATAATGCCAAGATTCGTTTTGAAAAGACAAAAGAAATCCCGCCTGTTAAGAAACTGATTGAAGATCCAATCATCGCAGATGACGAGTTCTCTAAAGCAGTAGCTGTTCAATCTCAATATGCGATTCCAATGCCGAACATTCCAGAAATGGCAGAGGTATGGGGTCCAATGGCAACTGCCCTTCAAACATTGGCAACCAATAAAGCTAAGCCGCAGGAAGCAATGGACGAGGCAGCTAAAACAATTCAAACAAATATCGAAACAAATCACAGTAAATAAAGAACCTGATGGGCATTATCCTATGCTGAGGGTAATGCCCATCCTCTTATAGAGAAGAAGAAAAGAAGAAGTTTCTTTTCCTAAGAAAGGGGAGTCTTCCGAAATGGAAAGTCTGCAAATGAACATCGAGCCACAAGCAACGCGGACGAAACACGCGAGGAATGCCTTGCTGCTCTCAATTATACCTGGGGTTGGACAGTTCTATAATGGGCAGAAGCTTAAAGGGTCCATGTATTTAATCCTAACCATTATTTATCTTGCTACATTCTTTCAAACATTAAATTTAGGATTCTGGGGATTGATCACACTCGGAGAGATTCCGATGCTCGATCATTCGATTCGTTTATTAATTGATGGAATTCTAGCACTCCTGATTACGGTCATCGGGCTTGTGATATATGGAATCAACCTATTTGATGCTTATCAGAATGGAAAAAAGAGAGATTTAGGGATTCCTTTAAATTCCTTGCGTGAACAGTATCAAAATTTGATTGATAATGGGTTCCCGTATTTGATTATATCACCGGGAGTATTGCTGCTCGTTTTCGTCGTCATCTTTCCCATTATCTTTTCATTCCTGCTCGCCTTTACGAGCTATGATCTCTACCATTCTCCGCCGGCAAATTTGGTTGATTGGGTTGGGCTGCAAAACTTTATTGATATTTTCAAGATTGATATTTGGAGAAAGACCTTCTTCAATGTGTTTGGCTGGACGCTTATTTGGACATTTGCGGCAACCACCCTCCAAGTGGCATTGGGAATATTCCTGGCAGTACTGGTGAACCAAAAGGATCTTAAAGGGAAAGCCATTATACGAACAGTATTCATTTTGCCATGGGCAGTTCCGGCGTTTGTATCGATCTTGGTATTCTCAGGAATGTTCAATGAATCATTCGGTGTCATTAACACGACCATCCTGGCTAGCCTCGGCATTGATCCAATCAGCTGGATGACAGAATCCAACTGGACGAGACTGGCACTGATTCTGATTCAAGGGTGGCTTGGTTTCCCATTCATCTTTGCGATGACAACGGGTGTCCTGCAATCCATTTCGGAAGACCTGTATGAAGCAGCTACAATTGACGGGGCAAATGTATGGCAAAAATTCAGGAAGATTACCCTTCCGCTCGTGCTTTATGCGACAGCGCCGATTATCATCACGCAATACACATTTAATTTCAATAACTTTAATATTATCTTCTTATTTAATAATGGCGGACCGGCGATTGCTGGACAGAACGCATGGGGAACAGACATTTTGATTTCCTGGATCTACCGTTTAACCATGACTGCTGGACAATATGGAAAAGCAGCGGCTATTACAATGATTCTTTCCTTGATTGTCATGTCTGTCGCCTTGTGGCAGTTTAAGAGAACAAAATCATTCCAAGAGGAGGATATGATGTGATGAAGAGTAAGAATAGCAGAAAGTTCGTCCGTTTATCATTAACCTATCTTGTCATCGGCATTATGTTTGCCATCATCATCTATCCTGTTCTCTGGATTATCGGCTCCTCCTTTAACCCGGGCGACAGCTTATCAGGCTCCAAGATGATTCCGGATAATGCGACATTAAGCCATTACAAGGAATTATTCGATTTAGAAAACAGTGATTATCTGCTCTGGTATTTTAACTCCATCAAAATCAGTGTGATGACGATGGTGTTGACGGTCATCTCCGTCTCCTTTACTGCTTACGCATTTTCCCGCTACCGCTTTGTCGGACGGAAAAACGGGTTGATGACATTCTTAATTCTACAAATGATTCCGAACTTCGCTGCGCTTATTGCTATCTATGTGCTGGCGATGAGAACAGGTTTGCTTGATACCCATCTTGGTTTGGTACTGCTCTATGTCGGCGGTCAGATTCCAATGAACACATGGCTGATGAAAGGATATTTGGATACCATTCCGCGTGACCTGGATGAAAGTGCGAAAATGGATGGTGCGGGACACTTGCGGATTTTCTTCCAGATTGTTATGCCGCTAGCTAAACCAATTATTGCGGTTGTGGCTCTATTCTCATTCGTGGCTCCTTTTGGTGATTTCATTCTTGCAAAGATTCTCATCAGCTCGAGTGAGAAGTATACGCTTGCGGTTGGGTTATACTCAATGGTCGGTAAGCAGTTTGGAGCTGAATTTACCAAGTTCGCAGCTGGTTCTGTCTTGATTGCCATCCCTATTGCCCTCCTTTTCTTACTATTACAAAAATATTTTGTTTCTGGTTTGACGGCAGGAGGGACGAAAGGATAAGGTTATCCTGTATGGATAATCTTGGGGGGACAAAATATGCTGAAAAAACTCATCGTCATCCTGCTTGTACCGCTTCTTCTCTTCCCGCTTTTTTCTAAACCGGGAAGTGCGGCGGACTGGCAGGATGATGCCATTTACTATGTAATGGTAGACAGATTTTACAACGGTAATACGCAAAATGATCAGGAAGTCAATATTGATGATATGAACACCTATCAAGGGGGAGACTTTGCAGGTATTACGGAAAAGCTGGATTACATAAAGGAAATGGGATTTACGGCCATTGCGCTCAATCCTGTTATCCAAAACATGAACGGAGATTATACGGGCGGTTCGCCGCATGATTTTACGGCCGTTAATGAGAACTATGGAACAATGGAGGAATTGAGAAAGCTGGTCAAGGAAGCACATGATCGCGATATGAAGATTATGCTGGATTTTCAGGTGAATCATGTCGGGGAAGGTCATCCGTGGCTTGAAGAGAATGGTAAGAAGGACTGGTTCCATGAAGAGAGAGCCATCACAGAAAACGGACAAACGGACAAGCAAGAGACTGGCTGGCTCGATGGAAAACCAGACTTAGCGCAGGAAAATCCGGAGGTTTCAAGCTATTTAATTGATGCGGCCAAATGGTGGATTAAGGAAACCGGTATTGATGGTTATCGGCTTATTTATATGAATTATGTACCCCAGTCTTTCTGGGAAGAAATGATTAGTGCAATCAGGGAAGACCGTCCGGATTTCTTTTTTATCGGAGATGTGGATGCAGATAAAGCAGAGAAGCTGGGCATTGGCATGCTCGATGAAGAGCAGATGACGGGCATGAGGGAGGCATTTTCAACGACAGATGTTGAGATGGACAGCCTGTTTAAGAGATGGGAGACGCTTTTTGGAGCCTTAAACACTCCTTATACCACAGGCATTTCAGTCGATACAGAGCGCACAGAAAGATTTACGAAGGAAACTGAGCGGGCTAAGCAATTTCCAGGGACACGGTGGAAGATGGCTTTAACCTATATGTATACAATGCCGGGTATCCCTGTTGTAACCTATGGTTCTGAGATTGCCTTGAATGGCGGAGAAAAGCCGGACAACCATCGAATGATGAATTTCCGCACAGACGAAGAGCTCATAGATTATATGAAACAGTTATCTGCTCTTAGGAAAGAGTACCCTGCACTAAGGACGGGTGATTTGGAGCTCCTGCAATCAGAGGATGGGATGGTTGTTTTTAAAAGAGAAACAGAAGAGCAGACAATGATTGCAGCTATCAATAACAGTTCGAAAACAAAAACGATTCAGCTTGATTCAGCCTTTATTCAGGACAATCAAGAGCTTCGAGGAAAATTGAATACAGATCTTGTCAGGGAACAGAATGGTACATTTAGTATTACCCTAGAGCGGGAGATGGCCGAAGTTTACTTGGTAGAAAAGGAATCTGGCATAAATTATGGCTTCCTGGCTGTTCTTATTTTAGTTCCTATTGCCTTTATCCTTTTCTTGATCCTTGCGAGGAAAAGGGGTAGACAAACGAATTAAAGATAGCGAAAATATAGGGGGAGTGTAAGCGCTCCCTTCTTTTGCATGATTTCACCTGTATTTTGGGCCTGTAGGAATGGGGGCTTCGAATGCTTGATGGAGAAAAAGAGTTGAGTGAGGTAGGGTGCTTATGAAAAAGAGATGGTGGAAAGAAGCAGTTTGTTATCAAATCTATCCGAAAAGCTTCATGGATTCAAATGGAGATGGAATTGGCGATTTAAAAGGCATCATCAGTAAGCTTGATTATATTAAAGACTTAGGGATTGATGTGATTTGGGTATGTCCTATTTATCAATCGCCAAATGAAGATAATGGATATGATATTAGTGATTATCAAGATATTATGGATGAATTTGGTACGATGGAGGATTTTGACCGTTTACTGGCTGAAGTGCATAAACGGGGGATGAAGCTGATCATGGATTTGGTTGTTAATCATACAAGTGATGAGCATCCATGGTTTATTGAATCCAAATCTTCTCCTGATTCTCCAAAACGGGATTGGTATATTTGGAGCGATGGGGCAGAGGATGTGCTGCCAAACAACTGGGAGAGCATCTTCTCAGGAAGTGCCTGGGAGTATGATAAGGCAAGCGGGCAATATTATTTGCATGTCTTTGCGAAAAAGCAGCCTGATCTGAACTGGGAAAACAAGGAGATGCGCGAAGAGGTCTATCGTATGATTAACTGGTGGCTTGATAAGGGCATTGATGGATTCAGAATTGATGCTATAAGCCATATTAAGAAAAAAGAAGGCTTCCCTAATGCCGAAGCCGATGACCAGTCACAGATTCCTGGCTTCTCCTTCTATACGAATCAAGAGGGTATTCATGATATTCTCCAGGAGCTTAAAGAAAGAACATTCTCTCGCTATGATATCATGACAGTCGGTGAAGCCAGCGGGGTGAGCAGTGAGAATTCTGACCCTTGGGTGAATGAGGAGATTGGCGCCTTTAATATGGTCTTTCAATTTGAGCATTTGGCTCTGTGGGAGAAGGAATCAGAAACCGAGCTCGACCTTGCAGCCTATAAAGCAATCATGAATAAATGGCAGACAGGCTTGCATGGCAAAGGGTGGAATGCTCTATTTATCGAAAATCATGATAAACCTAGAATTGTCTCGACACTTGGAGATGATCAGAAATATTGGAAAGAGAGCGCTAAGATGCTTGGCGCCATGTATTTCTTCATGCAGGGAACACCTTTTATTTATCAAGGTCAGGAAATTGGGATGACGAATGTCTCATTTGAATCCATAATGGATTATGATGATATTAGCATGAAGAATTTCTACTATATGGAGCTTGCAAAGGGCAGGAGTCATGAAGAACTAATGAAAATCATCTGGAAGAGCGGAAGAGATAATTCGCGAACTCCGATGCAATGGGATTCATCGTCCAATTCTGGTTTCACGAAGGGAACGCCTTGGATGAAGGTCAATCCTAACTATCAAGAAATCAATGTGAGGAAGCAAGAGGATGATCCTCAATCTATTCTTCATTTCTATAAGCAGATGATTCAGCTGCGTAAACAGCATGAATGCTTAATTTATGGGGATTTCAAGCTTCATTTGGAAGATGATCAGCATATATTCGCCTATTCTCGTAATGACGGGAAACAGACGGCATTAATTATTAATAATTTCAGCAGAGAAGAGCAAGCCGTTGAATTGCCGGATTTTGCCGGTAAAGAGATGGAAATGATCCTAAGCAATTATGAGAAGAAGGACAGGCAATCAAATCCATTCCTCCTATCTCCCTATGAGACGGTTGTGTATCTCCTGTAAAGCTGCTAAGAAAGGAAGGCTGATTGTATGGCAGTAACCATAAAGGATGTTGCAAAATTGGCAAATGTGGCTCCGTCTACAGTATCAAGAGTGATTGCCAACAATCCGCGAATCAGTGAAAAGACAAAGAGAAAAGTGCGGAAGGCGATGAGTGAACTTGGTTATCACCCGAACTTCATCGCAAGAAGTCTGGCTAGTAAATCAAGTGATGTACTTGGTATCATCATGCCGAAATCAGGGGACGGATCATTCCTAAATCCCTTCTTTCCAACAGTTATGAAGGGGCTGAGCCAGGCGGCGCATGATGACCGCCTTGGCCTTCAGATCACGACGGGGATTACCGAAGAGGAGATTTACGGGGAAGTAGAGAAAATGGTTCATGGCGGTCGTGTGGACGGGTTGATTCTTCTCTATTCGAAGGTCGGCGATAAGGTGCTTCATTATTTAAGGAAAGCAAATTTTCCATTCGTAGTCATCGGCAAACCGTATCAATATGAAAGCAGTATCAGCCATGTGGATAATGATAACTTTCAGGCTGGCAAGGATGTAGCGCAATACTTGCTGGATTGCGGCCACACCGATATCGCCTTTATAGGCGGGAATGCGGACCTTGTTGTCACGATAGAGCGGGTGAAGGGCTATGAGGCAGCGCTTAAGGAAGCGGGAATTCCAATGCGTAAGGAATATGCTATACACGAAGACTTCATGCTAGAAGGCGGAAAGGAAGCGGTTAAGCGGTTGATGAACTTGGAGAATTCTCCAACTGCCTTGATTGTCGCGGATGATTTTATGAGCCTTGGTGTGCTGAATATGCTAGATGAACTAGGGATAGATGTTCCTGGGGATATTTCTGTTTTCAGCTTCAATAATGTGTTGCTAGCACAATTATCTAAGCCGCCTCTGTCCTCCGTCGATATCAATATTGAATCGCTCGGTTACCAGGCCGTGAAATTACTGTTAACGAGAATTAAAGAGCCTGATAGTCCGGCTATGAGGATGATTGTTCCTTATCAGCTCGTGCTGCGCTCATCCGTTGCGGAAATAAACGGAGGAAGAAACCAATAAGCTTGGGAGATTGCTCCTAAGCTTCTTTATGTTCTACTGACCGGTTGAGATGAGGTTGCCTTTTAGAAGGGAATCTTATATAAAAGATGAGGTGATTTGATGACAATCAAAATCGTAGTAGTAGGAAGTATTAATATGGACCTGGTTACATCGGTAAAAAAAGTACCTGTAGCGGGAGAAACCGTCATGGGAGGGACATTTGCGACCATGCCAGGCGGGAAGGGAGCCAATCAGGCTGTTGCTGCAGCCAGACTCGGAGCAGAGGTATCCATGATTGGCTGTCTTGGAAGAGATTATTTAGGGGATGAGCTTCTAGAGGTTCTGAAGAAAGAAGGTATACAGACCGAGGCAGTCAAAAGAGTTGAGGGTTCGAGCGGAACAGCTAGTATCATCCTTTCTGAAGGGGATAACCGCATTATTGTTGTACCAGGAGCTAATCATAAGTTGAAGCCTGAATGGATTGAAGAGAACAGGAGTCTAATAGAAGAAAGTGATCTGCTTCTTGTTCAGCTTGAAGTACCGCTTGATTGTGTGCAAAAGGCACTGGAGATTGCGAAAGCGGCCGGTACCAGGACTATTTTAAATCCGGCACCAATCACACAGCTGCCCGCAGAAATCGTTCAGTCAGCCGATTACATAACGCCTAATGAGCATGAATATCAGGCCCTTTTAGAGGATTTTTCCAATGAAGAACTATATTCGAAGCTCATCATCACATTGGGTGATGAGGGAGTACTCTATTATGAAGATGGAAAGAAAAGGCAGATTCCTGCCCATTCGGTCAAGGTTTGTGATACGACCGGTGCAGGAGATACCTTTAATGGAGCACTGGGCGTAGCGATTTGTGAAGGCAGCAAGCTTGGGGAAGCTATCCGTTTTGCTAATAAAGCAGCAGCTCTCTCTATTACGAAAATGGGTGCCCAAAAAGGAATGCCCACTAAAGAGATGTTGAATCAATTTTCTCAATAAAATAAACCCCCGGCCTCAGAACGAAAGCCGGGGGTATTCTTTATTTAACCATTCACGACTGAGCCGCCGTTTACATGGATTACTTGTCCGCTCACATAAGAAGAATCATCACTCGCTAAGTAAACATAGGCTGGAGCTAACTCTGCTGGCTGTCCAGCACGGCCAAGCGGTGCGTTTTGGCCAAATTCCTTCACTTTATCTGCCGGGAACGTTGCCGGGATGAGCGGTGTCCAGATTGGACCTGGTGCTACACCGTTCACGCGAATGCCTTTGTCAGCAATATTATTGGCTAATGCCCTTGTAAAGGAAACAATTGCTCCCTTGGTGGAGGAGTAATCAATAAGCTGAGGGTTTCCTTGATAGGCTGTGATGGATGCTGTATTGATAATGGAACTACCTTTCGATAAATGAGGAAGGACTGCTTTAGTTAAATAAAACATGGAGAAGATATTTGTTCGGAAAGTTTTCTCCAACTGTTCATCACTGATATCTAAAAGGCTTTCCTTCACATGCTGTTCAGCCGCATTATTGATTAGGATATCAATCTTGCCGAATTCGGATTTTACTTTATCGACAACCTCACGGCAAAATGAGCTGTCCCCGACATCTCCTGAGAGCAGCATGCAGCGGACGCCTTCTTTCTCTACCATATCTTTCGTTTTATTGGCATCTTCATGCTCATTCAAATAGACAATGGCTACATCTGCGCCTTCCTTGGCAAAGTAGAGGGAGACCGAACGGCCAATTCCGCTGTCACCTCCTGTGATGATGGCTGTTTTTCCTTTCAGTTTATCGCTGCCTTTATAATTTTCATCCACTTCAATTGGATGAGGATGCATCTCTTCTGTCATTCCAGGCTGCACATCTTGCGCCTGTTTCGGGAATCCGTCTTTTCCTAATGTAATATCTTCGTTCATCTTAAATCATCCTTTCTTAACGTTGGTCTCTATTGTTATTCCTCATATCAGGAAAAAGAAACCTTAAAATGTAATTTTAGGATGAGTGACTCTGAGGCATTGTCTCTTTTAAATGAAAAAAGGAAGCAGGCATGGAATCTCTGCTTCCCGTTTCTTTATCTGAAATTAATAAATTGAACCTCTATTGATAAATCTGCCTCTCGAATCGCTGCAATGACTTGTTGAAGGTCATCCTTGCTTTTACCGGTCACACGGATTTGGTCTTCTTGAATCTGTGATTTAACCTTTGTACCGGCATTCTTTACGATTAGGTTGATTTTCTTTGCATTATCTTTATCGATACCTTGGACAAGCTTAGCCCTTTGGCGGACAGTCCCGCCGGATGCACCCTCAATTTTTCCATAATCTAAATTTTTGATAGGAACACCGCGCTTAATTAATTTGCTGAGAAGTACGTCTTTAAGCTGGCCAAGTTTGTATTCATCATCGGAGACTAATACAAGCTCTTCGCTTTCGAGTTTAATGTCACTTTTGCTTCCCTTAAAATCATAACGGGTTTTTACTTCTTTCATTGCTTGGGTCACAGCGTTCGTTACCTCTGAAAAATCTATTTTTGATACTACATCAAAGGAGCTTTCTTTTGCCATATGGATCCCTCCAATTTCTTGTTTTCAAGCAGTCTCATTCAGAGCCTATTATAGGAAATATTCCGAACTTATTCAATTTCAATAAAAAATAGAGGATTTTGATTGAAATCCTCTATTTAGTCGTTATAAGATGTAAATTATGATTTCATCATAAATGATCGGTTTTTTTGGAAAATGATTTTTTTCCAGCTTTTCGATTTTGTTCTTCTTGAATATTTTTAATCTCATGCTTCGCTTGGTTATCACGTGCTTTCTTATCATTGTCAGATGTATGATATGACATTATTTATTGCCTCCTAGACCAATTAATTGATTGATTCATGTCTAGTATGGTGTGAATGGGGAAAAATAATGTATGCACTAAATGGTTTATTCAGGAAGCTGATTCAAGAAAAAGATTGCAATGGTCCCAGGACCTGAGTGAGCACCGACTGTTGCACCGACTGATGAAATATAAACAGATTTTGGATGGAATGTCTCTTCAATGAGAGCCTTGTATTCTAACGCTTCTTTCATGTCATCACCATGACTGATGCCGATGATTTGGTGGTCGAGACGGTCGCCGCGTTCTTTCATTGTATCCATGACGGCGCGCATTAATTTTTTCTTTCCGCGGAATTTTTCAAGTGGAATCAATTTGCCTTCTTCCACATTAAGCAGCGGTTTGATATTTAAAAGACCGCCGATAAATGCGGAAGATTTTGAGATACGTCCGCCGCGAGCCAAGTAGGTCAAGTCAGCTACAGTGAATAGATGCTCCATATGAGCGCATTGGAATTTGGCGATTTCAGTCAAATCAGATAAGCTTGCTCCTTTAGCTGCATGGCGTGCCACTTCCATAACAGCAAGTCCAAGGCCTAAAGAGGCACATTTGCTATCAACGATCTCAAGCTCAAATTCAGGAAACTCTGCTTTTACCTCATCACGCATCATGACAGCTGTTTGATATGTACCGCTTAACTCGGAGGAAAAGGCAATATACAAGCCTTGCTGCTTATCCTTCGCAAGCTGTCTGAACGCTTCATAAAAGTCTTGAGGTGATGCCTGAGAAGTTTTAGGGGCTTTCCCATTTCGCATGGCATCATAGACAACCTTAGGCTGAATAGTCACTAAATCGTTAAATTCTTCATTATCCATATGAACTTTTAATGGTATGAGAATGATATTGTTGTCTTTGAAGTATTCCAATGGCAAATCGCTGGCACTGTCTGCTATAATTTGGACATTCATTTTAAAGCACCTTCTTTTTTTAATATTCATTTTAGTAACAGTTTAATCATTATAAAGAAAAATCACAATTTGTCTATAACTTTATTTTATCATGTTTATGGATAGATACCATCTAAGGAGGAACAAAGATTGGTTTGGAATGAAACAAAAAAAATAATTGCTGTCATAGTGGGGGCTGTATTAAACGCAATCGCCATGAACTTTTTCTTAATCCCTGCTAATGTCTTCGCAAGTGGATTTACTGGAACAGCTCAAATTATTTCTGCTGCGTTCAGTATCTTCACAAATATTGAAATATCCACTGGTGTTCTCGTTTTACTATTGAATATTCCAATTGCTATTTTAGCATGGTTTAAGGTTGGGAAATCATTTACATTTTATAGCTTTATGGCTGTTGTATTAATGTCTTTCTTCTTAGAAGTAATACCAGTGCAATCCTTCTCGGATGATATTTTACTTAATGCTGTTTTCGGCGGTGTCATCGGTTCAGCTGGTGTGGGGATTACCCTGCGTTTCGGTGCGTCAACAGGCGGTATGGATATCGTCGCCATGATTCTCTCACGAATTAATGATAAACCAATCGGGATCTACTTCCTGATTTTGAACGGTGCGATTGTTGTGATTGCAGGGCTCATGTATTCTGAAGAGCAGGCACTTTACACACTTGTCTCTCTCTATGTATCCACAAGAGTAATTGACGCAATCCATACAAGACATATAAAGGTAACGGCGATGATTGTGACCAAGCATGCAGATGAGCTGAAGAAGGCCATTCACTCCAAGCTGGTCAGAGGAATTACAATGATTCCGGCCGTTGGTGCTTTCACAGGCGAGGATAAATATATGCTCATGATTGTCATTAGCCGATATGAGCTGTATGATTTACAAAGTATTATTCAGCAGGTTGACCCGCAGGCCTTTACAAATATCGTACAATCCACCGGAGTAATCGGATCGTTTAGAAAAGATTAAACAGTGCCAATAGGCACCTTCCTCAACTGGGGAAGGTGTTTTTCTATTGGGACTATTGTCCGGAAAGAAGGTGTATTCTCAATAAAGAAAGCGCTTACGACAAAAAATGATTTAATCGTAATAGGATGGAATGAAAGAAATAGCCGTTCGTGATTTCTCAGAAATTTGTTTAGTGAAAAAATGATTCTATGCTTGTTCGCTATAAAGATGATGTTGTTTAGAGAGTGATTCTTACTTTGTGAAATATATAGGAATACGAAAAGGGCAAGTGAATACATTGGTTATGTATAGGAGGAGAAACTGAATCAGAGAACTACACTGCAAAATTCGACAATAAAACACTGTTTTCATTTCAGATTTTCTGTACTACAATCAACAATAAGTTCTCTTTTAAGAACAAAAATGCAAAATGTGGAGGTAGGTATGGAAGATACAGTTAGTTTCAAAGAAATACTCAATGTGATGAAGAGGCGGGTAAATTTAATCATATTAATGACATTAACCGCCACCTTGGCCAGCGGTATAATTTCCTATCTCTTTTTATCCCCCATGTATGAATCTTCTACACAAATACTTGTCAATCATCCCACGACATCAAATCAGGCTCAGACAAATGATAAGAAAAGCAAGAAGGATGAGAATGAAATAAATTCTATCGATCCGAATCAAGTGAGAACCAATATTGAGCTTATCAATACGTATACAGCCTTGATTAAGAGTCCGGCTATCATTGAAACAGTCATAGATGACCTTAATCTGGATTCTAGCTTTATGGATTTAAATGACCGGGTAGCCGTCAATACAACCCAGAACTCGCAAATGGTTGAAATCGTTGTACAGGATAAAAATCCTGCTGCAGCGGCTGATATTGCCAATCACATAGCCGAGGTTTTTAAACAGGAAGTTATTGCCTTGATGAAAGTAGATAATATCAACATATTGGCTGCCGCAAGCGAGCAGGAGCCTTATGGAGCATTAAGCCCAGATATGATTAGGAATGTGATGATTGGTCTGGCTCTAGGATTGTTTTGTGCTATTGGAATTGCTTTTCTGCTGGAGTACCTTGATCCAACAATTCGTAATGAAAGAGATATTGTCTACGAGCTTGGAATCCCTATTGTCGGGAATATCCCTGAGATTAAAGTCAGCCGCAAGAGAATCAACAAGCAGCAAACCGAAAGCAGCGGAGTAAGAATTGGAGGTCGTACACTTGACTCGTAAGATTAATAAGGAATTATTTATAAGTAAAGAACGTGCGAAATATTCCCAGCTTTATAAGCAATCTGTCATTAGTGAACAATTTCGTCTGCTTCGTTCAGGGATTACCTATTCACGAGTCGGAAAGGACTATCAAACGATTATGATCACATCTCCGGGTCATGGAGACGGCAAGACAACAACCGTGGCAAATTTGGGTATCGTATTAGCCCAGCACGATAAAAAGGTTATGATGATTGATGCAGATTTGAGAAAAGGAAAGCTCCATCAGTTATTTGATATCAATCATTCTGAAGGGCTGATAGATCTTCTGGCTCGCAAGGCATCAGTTGAGGAAGCCATCTGTCTTTCCAATATTCCCAATCTTCATATCATCCCGAGCGGGGCTATCACGAAGACATCCTATGAGCTTTTAACCGCAGCTAGAATCGAAGAAATCGTCTCTATCTTGAGTACGGAATACGACATGATTCTCTTTGATACCTCTCCAATTCTCTACACGGCAGAAACTCAAATCATCGCAAATATTTGCGAAGCTTCCTTACTCGTGTTAATGAGCGGGAAGACCTTGAAGGAGGAAGCAGCGAAGGCGACAACCATATTGCAGAATTCGAAAGCGCAATTGCTAGGGGCATCCTTAAACGGGAATCAGGTCCGTTCAAAAGTATATGAGTTTCAGCAATAACTAGTAGCAGGAAAGGACACTTTAAAGGAGTGGTGCAGGGAAATGGAAGTCATTCTTCTTTCTGGGGGATCAGGTCAAAGGCTATGGCCTTTATCCAATGATTCGCGTTCAAAGCAATTTCTGAAGGTGTTGGAGTGTCAGAAGGGGAGCTCTGAGTCGATGGCACAGCGAGTATGGAGACAGCTTGGTGAAGTTGGATTGCAAGATAAAGCGGTCATTGCAACGAGTATAAAGCAGATGGATATTTTGAAGAACCAGCTGGGCGGGCAGGTACCGATAGTCGTCGAACCGAAGAGACGGGATACTTTCCCGGCAATCGCCTTAACAGCCGCTTATTTATCGTCAGTTAAGAGAATTGCTCCTGAGGAGGTAGTAGCTGTCCTGCCGATTGATTCATATGTGGACAATGATTTCTATGAATCTGTGAAGGATTTAGAGCATGTACTTGATATGAGCGGAGCAAGCATTGCTTTAATGGGAGTAGAACCGGACATTCCATCTTCACGTTTTGGCTATATCATCCCTAAGGAAAGGCAAAACAACCATGTTCTTGTCAGTCACTTTGTTGAAAAACCATCTGATGAGTATGCCCTGAAATTAATAGAGAAAGGCGCATTATGGAATTGCGGAGTCTTTGCCTTTCATCTCGGTTTTATACTTTCAATCTTAGAAGAAATGGGATTGCCGCAAAACTATGCAGACCTTCTAGCTCATTATGAACAATTGCCTAAAATCAGCTTTGATTTTGAGGTAGTAGAGAAGACGAAGAGCATTGCAGCCCTTCCATATAACGGAGCGTGGAGGGACTTGGGGGTTTGGAGCACATTGACTGAGCATATGTCTGAACATTTTAAAGGCTCCGGGGTTATATGCCCAGATTCTAAGAATACGCATATCATTAATGAACTGGACATACCGGTAGCCGTGCTTGGGATATCCAATGCTGTGATTGTGTCAGGACCTGATGGCATATTGGTATCTGATAAAAGTGTCAGCCATGATTTAAAGAAATATATCTTCCATTTCAATAAAAGACCGATGTATGAGGAAAGACGGTGGGGATGGTACAAAATCCTTGATCATACCGTGTACGAGGGTGAATCGGAAGTGATTACTAGAAGAATGGCCATTCGAGCTGACAGCAGTTTAAGCTATCAAAGGCATGAACAACGAAAAGAAATTTGGACGATTCTTACCGGGGAAGGGTCCATCATCCTGGACAATGAATTATTTGAGGTGAGGGCTGGAAGCATTATAGAAATACCAGCTGGAACAAAGCATGCGTTGAAAGCTCACACAGATATGGAATTGATCGAAGTTCAAAAAGGCCCGGTGTTAAGCGAAGAAGATGTGTATCGAATCTGCTTGGAATGGGAAGACATTCTCCCGCTTCACAGCTCATTAACGCTTTAGTGTGTTTATTTAATTCGTTATTAAGAACAAAAAGGAGGAGCTGAAGACCGTTGAAGATAAAGAAGGCCATTATCCCGGCTGCGGGGCTGGGTACGCGGTTATTGCCGGCGACAAAGGCGTTGCCGAAGGAGATGCTTCCTATTATTGATAAGCCGATGATTCAATACATTGTGGAGGAAGCTGTTGAATCAGGAATTGAGGATATTCTAATTGTCACAGGAAAAGGGAAGAGAGCGATAGAGGACCATTTCGATCATTCACATGAGCTTGAACAACGGTTATTCCAAAATGAGAAATATGATTTGCTTAAGAAGGTCCAGCATAGCTCGATGGTCGATATTCACTATATTCGTCAAAAAGAGCCGAAGGGATTAGGTCATGCTATCTGGTGTGCTCGTAAATTCATTGGAAATGAGCCTTTTGCGGTGTTATTGGGAGATGACATCGTTCAAGCAGAGGTCCCATGCTTAAAACAATTGATAGAGAAATTCGAAGAAACCGGGTCCTCTGTTATTGGCATTAAAGAGGTGCCGGAAGAAGAAACACATCGTTACGGAGTAATAGATGGCCCGCTGATCGATTCCGGCCTGGTCCATATTCAGAGGATGGTAGAAAAGCCAAAGCGCAATCCTCCTTCTAATTATGCCATCATGGGGAGGTATATCCTGACCCCTGAGATCTTCTCCTATTTAGAGACTCAGGAAGCAGGTAACGGAGGTGAAATTCAGCTAACGGATGCCATGCAGAAAATGGCAGAACATCAATCCATGTACGGGTATGAATTCACGGGAAATCGATATGATGTCGGAGAGAAATTAGGGTATATCCTGACGACGATAAAACTAGCCATGCAGGATGAAGAACTAAAGGAGAAGGTAATCGAAGAAATGGAACAGTTCATGCCGAAAGTGAAAGCAACCATATAACAATTTAAAGGAGTGTATGTATTGAATTCTCCAAAGGCAGGGACTACACAGGAAGCTTACGTTGGAACAATTGAGCTGTACGATAACAAATATTATCTATTATCGAAGAGATATATGGATATCGTCCTCTCGATTATAGGTCTTCTTCTGTTGATACCTGTGTTTGTTATTGTAGCTGCATTAATTAAGCTAGAAGACCCTGAGGCACCGGTATTTTTTAAGCAAGTCCGTGTTGGGAAAGACGGTAAGACGTTCAATATGTATAAATTCCGTTCTATGATTCATCATGCTGAAAGCTTAATTGATTCTCTGCTGGATCAAAATGAATCCAGCGGCGCACTCTTTAAGATGAAGGAGGATCCGAGAGTCACAAAGATTGGTCGGTTCATTCGCAAAACGAGTATCGATGAATTACCGCAGCTATGGAATGTTCTTAAAGGAGAGATGAGTTTGGTGGGCCCGCGTCCGCCATTGCCTAGAGAGGTTGAAACCTACACCGAATATCATAAACAGCGCCTATCGGTCGTTCCGGGATGCACAGGTTTATGGCAGGTGTCAGGTAGAAGCAGCGTCGGATTTGAGAAGATGGTCGAGCTTGATTTGCATTACATTCAAAACCGTCATTTCTTCTATGATGTGAAGCTCATATGTAAGACGATTATCATTATTTTCTATCCTAATAATGCTTATTAAGAAGAAAGATAATGGCAGGAAAGATGTGATTGTCATGAATAATCAAGTAGTAATAAAGATCACCTATAAGGGGCTTGGCGGGAAACAGCATGATTAGAGAATCTGCCTTGTTATCTATTAACCGCTTCGCCAAATCATTCGTTCAAATCATGGTAACAATCATTATCGCTAGATTGCTCACGATAACAGAGATGGGAATCTATCAGCAGATTTTTTTGATTGCTGTCATGATAGGCGCGCTGCTCCCTTTTGAGATGCAGACGACCTTTAGTTATTACTATAACAAAACAGATAATGATCGTGAGAAATCGTATACCATTGCCAACACATTTTGGGTGTTGTTTACATTAGGTATGGTGATGCTTGCCTGCTTGCTGATGTTGTTTAATCTTCCTTTTCTTATGAAAGACAGTACGCTTCACCACTATACCTTATGGATTGGTTTATGGAGCTTTGCTACTATAATGGGCAGCTATCTGGAAAACTTATTCGTCTCCATTAAGAAAGCGAAAATATACAGCATCATCAACTTGTCCTATTATTTCACTTATTTTTTGATTATAGGCTTTGCTCTATACACAACAAGGGAATTATTGATCACTATTGCGTTGATTGCGCTCTTTGAATTATTGCGTGTGACGATTTTGCATCTTTACTTTCATTTCAGTCACGGAATGTCATGGAAGGGAAATGTTCCATTATTAAAGGAGCAGCTTCGTTATACAGGAGCAGTGGGGGCCGTTACAGCTATAGATGTTTTAACGCAATCAAACGATAAGATGATTATTTGGCTTTTCTATTCAGTTGAGTTGTTTGCGGTTTACTCCATTGCATCAAAAGAAATCCCATTCATGTCCATCATCACCGTTGCGGTCATTACAGCAATGCTGCCTAGGCTTGGGCGTCTATACAGCATCAAGAGTCAAAAGATTGAGGCACTGCGTTTATGGTCAGAATCAAGCCGTATGCTTGCGCTGATTATGTTCCCGATTTTTTGGATTTTGCTCTTCTACCATCAAGAATTCATTACCCTATTATACTCATCTGCTTACCTAAGTGGAGCAACCATTTTTCTCATATATTTATTGAAATTTCCTCTTCGATTCACCGTCTTCTTTACACCATTGCTTATATCAGGCAACCAGAAGCTTGTGCTCACCAATACAGTTATAACAGTTGTCTGCAATATCGTTCTTGGATTCATATTCATGGCCTTATTCGGATATTTGGGTGTGGCCGCAGCATCAACCCTTTCTTGCTTCATTGGAATTTATCTACAACAAAGAGATGTCTGTAAGGTCTTTGAGATTCCGCAAAGAGAGCTTCTCCCATATAAATCAATCCTGACGACCTTTTTCTCATCCGGCCTGCTTGCTGGAGGAGTTTATGCGGCTTTCTCATTCTTCCCTGGGCATCAGATTCTGCATTTTATCATAGGCGGAATCGTCACAATGCTTTTATGCGGAGGACTTGCGATAGCGAGAAAGGAGATTTCGTATACTGTCTTATTTAATAAACCACTGGCATTGAAGGCAAGAAGATAAAAAGGAGTGATTTTATGAAAGGTGTAATACTTGCAGGAGGCACGGGTTCACGGTTGTATCCATTGACAAAGGTTACGAATAAGCATCTTCTTCCGATTGGAAAATATCCAATGATTTATCATTCGGTTTATAAGCTTAAGGAAGCTGGAATTGAAGATATCCTGATTGTCACGGGCCGAGATCATATGGGGGATGTTGTTGATCTCCTTGGAAGCGGGTATGAATTCGGGGTCCACTTTACGTATAAGGTTCAAGATCGTCCTGGCGGTATAGCGGAGGCCTTAGGGCTCGCCCGTGATTTCACAGGGTTGGAGAAAATGGTTGTTATTCTAGGAGACAATGTATTTACCGATACGATTAAGGGATATGTCGAAAGCTTTGAGAAGCAAGCAATAGGGGCAAAGATTCTCGTTAAAGAGGTAGAGAATCCGAAGCGATTTGGTGTTCCTGACATATATGATGGACGAATTTTGACTATTGAAGAGAAGCCTGCTGTTCCGAAATCACGATATGCGGTTACAGGTATTTATATGTATGATGCTTCTGTTTATGGCATCATTGATCAAATTCAGCCTTCAGCGAGGGGAGAATTGGAAATAACGGATGTCAATAATCAATATATTCACAATGGGTTGCTGACATATGACGTTCTTTACGGCGATTGGACAGATGCTGGTACTCATTCCTCCTATGCACACGCAAATATAGTTGCACAAAATATTGATTTCAGCAAATTGTTTGTAAAAGAGGCAACGTTAATGAAATGAGAAGGGGTATCCCGAGCAATCTAGGAATAAGGAGAGGTAGCGAATGCCGAAAAGTCAATTGGGCAATGTAGCCATGGATGTTGTCAGTGGAGCGGAGAGCTTGGCATCTCTGCAGAAAAGCTTGATCAACAGAAAGAAAACGGCTGTCTATTTTCTCAATGCCCATTGCTATAATATCGCGCAAAAGGATGAGGAGTACCGCAATGTAATCAATATGGCTGACCTTTTACTCAATGATGGGGTTGGAATTAAGATGGGCGCCAGATTATTTGGTGTTCAGCTGAAGGAAAATTTAAATGGGACAGATTTCATTCCTGAATTGCTGCAATTAGCAGCAGAAAAGGGCTTTACGGCTTATTTGCTTGGGGCAGGACCTGGAGTGGCTGGCAAAGCGGCTGAGCATTTGCAGAGAGCCATTCCTGGTTTGCGAATTGTCGGCTATCGGAGCGGTTATTTCAGCAAGGAAGAGAATGATGCGGTAGTCCATGAGATCAATCGGTTAAAGCCAGACATCTTAATTGTTGGCAGAGGAGTCCCGATTCAGGAGAAATGGATTTCAGATAATAAAGAATCTCTGAATGCCACTATCATTCTGGGTGTCGGTGCCTACATTGATTTTGCTTCAGGCAGAATCCCGCGCGCACCGCAAATAATCAGGAAACTGAGGCTGGAATGGGTCTATCGCCTGCTGCTAGAGCCTAAGCGGATGTGGAGAAGATACTTAGTTGGCAACTTCCAATTTTTCTATTATGTAATAAAGAACAAGAATTTGTTTAATCGAAAAGCTGAGGTTCAAGGTCCATAAGGGGAGGATTAAGTAGTATGCAGCCAAAGGTCTGTACGATAATCGTCAATTATAACGGAACGGAAGATACAATTGCCTGTCTTGAATCGTTAAGCAAGGCAACCTACTCCAACCATACCGCAGTTATTGTGGATAATGCCTCGAAGGAAACCAGCAGTCTAAAAAACTATGTTGAGGATGCAGGATTTCATTTTTTCGGGCTGAAGGAAAATGGGGGATTTGCTGCCGGCAATAATAATGGCATCCGCTATGCACTTGAGTGTATAGCGGATATTGATTACTTTTTGCTCCTCAATAATGATACAGAGGTTGATCCGCATTTCATTGAGCCATTAGTGGAGGAATGTGAGAAGGATCCCCAAGTAGGAGCTTGCGGGTCCCATATTAATTATTATGCCAATCGGGATGAGACTTGGTTTGGGGGAGGAGATATCAAGTGGCTGACAGGACGAGTCTTGCATAAAACCCGTGAACGAGGCAAGGGGGAGCCGAGTGATGAGAACTTCCTGACAGGATGTGTGTTTTTATTTCCGGTTTCTATGCTGGATAAAGCGGGATTTCTGGATGAGGATTATTTTCTCTACTATGAAGATGCCGCATACAGTCTGGAGATTCGTAAAGCAGGCTATCGTTTAAGATATGTTCCGCAATCACTTGTCTATCATAAGGTTTCAGCGACAACTGGCTATCGGTCGCCGCTCTCAAACTACTATGGTACGAGGAATAATCTGTTGTTTATGTCCCTTTATGCGAAAAAACCAGTATTCCTCATGTTCCTTCTGTATTTTTTCGTGAAGAATACCGTGAAATATATTTGGTATATCGGAAAAGGAAAGCAGTTCAAACGGGTGAGCCTAGCTATCAAAAAAGCATTTTATGATTTTGCGACTGCTGTAAGCGGAAAGCGTGAATACCCATTTATGTGACGAAGGTTATCCGGTATAAAGGAGGAGCTTATTATCAAGTATTTAAATGGTCTCATTCCTCATGCTCTTAAGAGGGGAATTAGAGTGCACGCATTTAAGAAAAGTAATAAGTCGGTATTTATTGGACCTTATGTGGAGGTTGATCCAGCGACAACGAAGGTGGGGAAGAATTGTGCCTTGAATTTTTATACGAGAATCTCGAATTCAGATGTGGGTGATTACACGTATTTCTCGGCAAACTGTCATGTTATGTATGCCAGTATAGGTTCGTTTTGTTCTATCGGACCTGGTACCATGATTGGGCTAGGCAGCCATCCTATAGACTTTGTTGCCACTTCTCCTATTTTCTATTCCACTTCTAAGGTTGTTAATAACATCAACTGGGTGGACCGAGACTATTATGAAGAATTCGCGCAAGTGAAAATGGGGGATAATGTTTGGCTGGGAGCCAATGTATACGTTATGAACGGTATTGAAATAGGCGAAGGCGCTATATGTGCAGCTGGTTCCGTCGTTACGAGGGATGTCCCTCCATATGCCATTGTGGGGGGAGTACCGGCAAAAGTAATTAAATACCGTTTCGATGAACAAACCATTGAACAGCTTCTCCAATTGGGACTTTTCAAGAAAAGTGAAGAATGGCTGAAGAAACATTTGTGTGGAGCTATTACTCCTGCAGACCTGCTGGAAAGTAAGATCGCAATGGAGGCATAATTGAAAATTTAACAAGGGTAAGAGAGAGGAAAGTCATCTAAGGCAAAAAGCCCTAGATAAGGAGGAGCGATGTTTGGAAAGAGACTAAAGGAGTTGAGAGAGGAGAGGGGGCTCTCTTTGTCAGAATTGGCTGCAAGGTCAGGAGTAGCAAAATCTTATTTAAGCAATATCGAGCGAGATAAGATGACCAACCCGAGTCTTGAAATACTGACGAAAATTGCTGGTGTTCTTGATATTACTCCACAGGTTTTAATATCGATGAATAAGGATGTCGAAAAAGATAATGAACAAACCGATCTTGAAAGGCTCGCTCTTAAGGAGGGAATCAATCAAGCTCAGCTGAAAGAATACAGTGATTTAATAGAATTTATTAAATGGCGATCGAGTAAAAAGGAGTAAACCAATGATTCCAATAATCATGCAAGTCCGCTTGACTTCTCTTTTGAAGGACACAAAATTTTGGCTGGCAATCTTGATTTTTATGGGACTCCTTTCTGTACTTGCTATTAAATTGAAGCCGGCTGATGAGCCGACAGTTCTGCCTTCTATTCGTAAGCCGGTTGAAGAAGTATTAGCTAAGACCATTGATCTTCAGAGTGAGATTGATCAAGCGAGTATCAATGGCGGCGGCATTGTAGCTGTTCCAAAGGGCATGTATGTGGTAGATGAACCTATTATTTTGAAGTCGAATGTTCATCTGAAGGGTGCAGGGATGGGTGAATCGATCCTTCGTTTAAATTTGGAGAAAAGCAAAGGGAGCGAAGATGATTCATCTATATTAATGACAGAGCCAAATGCTCAGAATATCCAGATTAGTGATCTCACATTTGATGGAGAGAAAGACAAGCGCAGAGCACAAATCAATGATTCATATTCACATACTCTTATTCTTCAATTTGTTGATACATTCGAAATCAGCCGAGTAGAAGTTCTTCGGTCGCCAAGTGCTTCCATCATGCTCTTCAATTCAAAAAATGGCACAGTGAAGGACTCAAAGATTGTAGATGGAGGTTCTAATGGAATTATTGGCTTGCAGAAAACAGAAAATGTTCAAATCATCCAGAATGAAATTGATCATACGGATCATCAAAATGGGATATTCATCAGCTATCAGGAAGGAAAGTCAAGCCGGAATGTCATCATTGAAGATAATGTGGTTAAGGATGCAGGAGATTTTGGCATTGAAGTTGGTCATTTAGTTGAGGATGGCGATGAGCAGCATGTCAATATTACGGTAAGGAATAACGAGGTAATCGGTTCACGGAATGCAGGGGTGGCGTTTCGAACAGTCAGTGATGGGGTGATTGAGAATAATATCATAAGAGGGTATGGAAAGACCGGCGGATACGGTGGAGACGGCATATTTGTGGAAGGATGGAAGAACCAATCTGCCAATGTAAAAGTTGTTAATAATGTCGTCGAGCAAACCTATAAAACTGGAGAGGCAAATGCCATTTATGTCACTGGCATGAATAATACGACCATAGAAAACAATGAAATCACTGGCAGCAGGGGGAAGGGGTTATTTATTCAGGCCTCTGTCATTGGTGAAGAAACAGGCGACTTTCCAGAAGGAATTCGCTATTACAATTATCTAACCATTCAAGGAAATAAGATTTCTAGCGGAAGAATGGAGGGAATCCATCTACAGGGATATAAGGCAGAAGGCATAGTCGTAAAAAGCAATGAAATCAATCATAATCTTTCCGCAGGATTAGTTATTGCTAATTTAGATGTCATGAGCAGAGGTCTCGAGGTTAAAGACAACCTTATTAAGGATAACGGATTGGCTGGAATTGATCTATACAGCCAAGAGGATTTCACCCTTGAAGGGAATCAGCTGATTGGGAATGGACAGAAATCAAAGGATAGGAAAAATCGTTCTGCAATCATTCTGTTCAATGTCGGCAATGGCCTGCTTAAACAAAATACATATGAAGACAGCCAAAAGGTTCCGACACAGAAATATTATTTGCACATTGCTGAAACGACTGGACAGGTAAACCAGCAAGGAGCTGTATTTGTTGGGGTGACACCAGCATTAAGTGATGCAACGGGTGATTATGTTGAGTAAGAATCATGTCAATCTGTCTTTTTGAAGAGCAGCCTGTGAAGAAACCCACGAATGACCAAAAAAAAATCCCTGTGAAGAAGTCGAAAGGAGAGGAAACGTGAATAGTCTGCTTTGGAATAATCAAAAACGGCAATATGTTCAAACGGCAATCGCAGCTATCTTAGCTTTGGCGGTGGGGGCGTTCGCCGCCCTCCCGCTTGCCTATCTTCCTATCATCTTAATCATTATTGCCGTTATCTTTTTCTTTCCTTTAACTGTAGAAAGAGTCTTTCTTTTTATTGCACTAAGTATCTTTATTGATCGTTCATTTATTACCTTCCAAGGCTCTTATATACGAATCTTTCAAATATTGTTCTTAGCGCTCTTTCTTAAATTTACGATAGAGTTCCTGCTTTCTAAAAGGGAACTATATAAGACTCCCTTATTTATCCTGATTAATCTGTGGGTATTCAGCTACTTCTTCAGTATAGGACATTTGATCAGCGTGGGAGATTTTTGGGAATCAGTCGTTGGTCAGCTATTTTTGAATCTGTTTTATTTCATATCTGTTCAATGTATTTACAATAAAGGTCTTGATTTCTTTGATAAAGCTTTGAAGTACACATTGGTATCCGGAATTATTGTAACAGCTGTCGGGATACTGCAATGGATTGGCTTCTTTTTGGGATTTGAATTCGGGCTGAGTCATTATGAGGAAATCGGCATTCCGCGTCCATCATCCTTTGCCCATGAGCCCGACTGGTATGGCTTATTTGCAGGATATACCGCTGTCTGGTTTGTGGTGATGTATTTAAGCAGGAATACGCGCTTATTTCCGCCGATGTTTATCCTGATTGGCATGTTCATGAGTTTCATAGGTGTGTTCATCAGTATGGCGAGGGCAAGTATTCTTTCCTTGGCGGTCGCCGTAATTGCCATCTTTATCATTACGAAGAATATGAGGGCAATTAAGCTCTTTGCTTCCTCTGCAGTCATTTTGATTTTGTCAGCTATCATGCTTTTTATCGTGAACCAAGGAATCTTTATGAAGGTCTATGACCGCTTTCATCCAAGCACAAGCCTTGAGACAGACCAAGGGGCTGCAGATAGCCGTTTTGCCTCCATCCAGTTAATGCTGGATTATATCCCGAAGCACCCTATTGTCGGCAATGGGAGCGGCGGGATGGCTGAATTGTCCATGAGGGATGATATCAGACAGGAATATATATATGGAGGAGAGCTCAATGCAGGTAAGGGGAATGCAAATTTATTCTTGACGGTCTTGTTTGATACCGGAATAATCGGGCTTGCCATCTTCCTTTTGATTCTTGGAAGAATCACCTGGATGATTCTTTCGGTTTATGATAAATCCAATTTTATTCCTCTCGGATTCTTGGCAGCCAGTCTGTTTATACTCGTAGATTTTAATTTTAATAATGGATTTAGAATGGGATTTGTCTGGTTTCATGCAGCATTAATTACAAGCTACTTCCTTTTGATAAGAAAAGAAAAACAAACTCTAAAGTCTATACCGAGGGGAGAACGGTCATGATAAAGATCAAACAAAGAGTGGGGATAATCGGGAGCGGTTTTATTGGAAAAGGATTAGTGAAGGCATTAAACCTGTGCCAAGATTTAGAGGTTGTTAAAGTCATGACAAGAACCAGGCTGGATAGGCGGGGCGACTTTCCTTATCCTCATTTATTAACAAATTCCATCGAGGATTGTATTGAACACTCAGATATTATTGTTGAATGCACGGGAGATGTGTTATTCGGAACAGAAATGATTGCAAAGGTAATGGAGGCCGGTCTTCCGGTTGTGACCATGAATACAGAGCTTCAGGTAACGACTGGCTCGTACTTTGCTGGAAAAGGATTTATTACAGAAGCGGAAGGAGACCAGCCTGGGTGCATTGCTGCCTTGCGTGAGAATGCTCTGCAAATGGGGTTTGAACCGCTTGTGTATGGAAATATTAAGGGATTCTTAAATCCTAACCCATCCTTTGAAGATATGCTTTATTGGTCGAAGAGAAATAAGATTAGCCTTGAGATGGTCACCTCCTTTACGGACGGAACAAAAGTCGAATTTGAGCAGACTCTGGTAGCGAATGCCTTTCAAACAAAGCTTCTGCCAAGCGGGATCAGTGGAATAGCTGCTGAGGATTTACTAGCTGGAGCTAATGTATTGGCTATGAGGGCGGAAGAATTCGGTTATCCAATCAGTGATTACGTTCTTTCTGCTAAAGCGCCTGCTGGGGTGTTTGTAACAGCAAGACATCTTGATGGCGAAGGGCAAAGGGATGCTCTTCACTATATGAAGCTTGGGGAAGGACCGTACTATACATTGATTATGCCGTTTCATTTATGCCATCTGGAAGTCGTCAAGACAATCAGGCGAGTAATAGAAAGAAAAGAGATTTTATTGAATAATACAAGCGCCCCTTCTTATAGCATGGGAGCGGTGGCAAAGAAAGACCTTGCTGCAGGAACGCCGATTAAGCGTGGAATTGGAAGCTTTGAAGTTAGAGGGAGAGCAGTGAAGATTAACGATAAGCCTAACCATATCCCGATTGGACTGCTTGATCTGGCTACTATAATCAGACCGGTTGAGGAGGGGGAGATGCTGACATTTGCTGATGTCGATATTCCAGATAGTCTCGCCTATAGAGCATGGATGTCAACGAAGGAGCAAGCGCTTATGCCTCAGGGAATTTAATGATAGAGGAAGTGAATCATGAGAATTCTTCATGTAATCAGGCAATACAAGCCGGTAATTGGCGGGATGGAAAATTTCGTGGAAAACTTAGCTGTTCACTTGAAGGAAAAAGGCATTGAATCAGAGGTATTAACGTTAAATGCTGATTTCTCCAATGGAGAAAGATTCCCGGAGGCCGAAATCATCAATGGCATAGCGGTAAGGAGAATCCCCTATTTTGGATCTCGGCGCTATCCTATTGCTTTATCGGCTGTTAACTACTTATCAGAATTTGATTTAATTCATATACATGGCGTTGATTTCCTGCTGGATTATCTAGCTGGCTTGAAGCTGATTCATAAAAAGCCCATGATTTTATCTACACATGGAGGTTTCTTTCACACGAAAAAATTCTATTTATATAAGAAACTCCATTTCCATACCTTCACAAAGATGAGTCTGAGGAACATGAGCTGGATTGTGGCAGACAGTGAGCCTGATTATGAAACATTTAAGCCGATTTCACCCGAGCGAATTGAGTTAATCGAGAATGGAATTAACTTCGACCACTATCATACGGTTGCACAGGAAAAGGGAAGAAAGAACCGCTTTATCTTTGTCGGCAGATTTTCTAAAAATAAGCGGATTGATAAGCTGCTTGATCTGGTTGCCCGCTTAAAAACAGAATTTCCAGATGTTCATCTATCGGTTGTTGGAAGGGACTATGATCATTTGAAGGGGGAATTCCTGAACTTGATTGAGCGTTATGATATTGGACATCATGTGACCATCTGTGAGGCTCTATCAGAGGAGAATCTATTAAAGGAAATGGCCGAGGCAGCCTATTTTATTTCAGCTTCTGAGTATGAAGGATTCGGTCTATCTTCTTTAGAAGCTATGGCTGGTGGACGTACAGCCTTCCTGAGCCAGATTCCTTCCTTCAAAAAGATGGTATCAGATGGGAAGAATGGTTATTTGGTTGATTTTGAGGATATGGATTCAGCGGCAGAGAAGATTAAGCAAGTTCTTCGGAGCGGGGCGCATGATTCTGTCAGGTTCGCAGGTGTAGAGACAGCTAGACAACATTCATGGGGAGCTATTGTGGATAAATTCATCAGCATGTATGAGATGGTTCAAAATGAGGAGACAGCACCTGTATCGAAGGTGAAGTGAAGAAAAGGGACGCAAGGAAATTTCCTTGCGCCCTTTCTTTAGTGTGCCCGGCATGGGTGTAAGCTTTAGGGTGAAAGTCCCGAGCCTCGAAGGCAGTAGTAGGGGTTAGCCAAAGACAAGGGTGTCCGTGGTGACGCGGAATCTGAAGGAAGTTGGAGGCAAATCTCCGCCCCAAGGAACACGAACTGCATACAAGGCTAGCTGTCATTGAGTGAGTTTGCTAAACAAAACAAAGCTCTTACTGCCGAAGGTGATAGAGAGTAAATGCAGTGGGGACATGGAGAGAAAGCGTGCGCCCTTACCCGGGGAGGTCTGATGGAGATGTGAAGTACCCTTCATAACCTGTCTAGTGATAGGCAGCTGAACCATCAGAAGTCAGCTGAGGTCATAGTACGAATCGGTCTAGAACGATTCGGAAGGACCGAACAATCAAGAGAGAATAGCCCTTGGCATTCAGTCTGTCATGATGACCATAGAAAACGTAAGAGACCTCACGAGAAGAAGGATGCGGTGAATCCCGCAGGGGACTTCCCGGAGGATGGAGTGACGGCTGGCATAAGAAGATAAGCTATTCACGGAAGGAAGAAACGAGATGCTTTTGAATCAAATCCTGTCACGGGAGAATATGCTTCTCGCATTAAAGCGAGTCGAAAAGAATAAAGGAAGTCATGGAGTAGATAAGATGCCCGTACAAAACCTACGTCAGCACTTAGTCGAAAATTGGTCTTCCATCAGAGAAGCTATTCTGGAGGGAACCTACGAACCGATGCCAGTCCGAAGAGTCGAAATCCCGAAACCTGATGGCGGCTTCCGGCTACTGGGAATCCCTACCGTGACAGACCGTTTGATTCAACAGGCGATAGCCCAAGTGGTATCGAAGATATACGACCCCATGTTCTCCGAACATAGTTATGGCTTCCGACCAAACCGGAGTGCCCATGACGCTGTACGGAAGGCGAAGGGCTACATCCAAGAAGGATACAGATGGGTAGTAGACATGGACTTGGAGAAGTTCTTTGACAAGGTCAATCATGACCGACTAATGAGCACGTTGGCAAAGAGAATCGATGAGAAACCTCTATTGAAACTAATTCGCCGGTATTTACAAGCTGGAGTGATGATCAATGGAGTGGTTACCAGTATGGAGAAAGGAACTCCTCAGGGAGGTCCCCTAAGCCCCTTACTTTCAAATATTGTCCTAGATGAATTGGATAAAGAATTAGAAAGCCGGGAACATCGATTCGTACGCTATGCGGATGATTGCAATATCTACGTGAAATCCAAGCGTGCAGGTGAACGAACCTTGGCCAGCATTCAACGACTCATTGAGGGGAAGCTCCGATTGAAAGTGAATGAGAAGAAGTCAGCGGTAGGCCGACCTTGGAAACGTAAGTTTCTGGGGTTTACTTTCGCATCGACGAAAGAGCCAAAAATTCGCATCGCAAAAGCGAGCATCCAGCGAATGAAGGAGAAGGTCCGGAAAATCACTTCCAGGAAGATGCCTTACCCAATGGAATACCGGATTCAGAAACTGAACCAGTATCTAACCGGATGGTGTGGATACTTCGCGTTAGCCGATACGAAGGCTATTTTTGGATTGTTGGATAAATGGATACGCAGAAGGTTGCGAATGTGCTTGTGGAAGAACTGGAAGAACCCAAAGGATAAGATAAGGTACCTCATGAACCTAGGTGTTCCGAAAGGAAAAGCTTATGAATGGGGGAACAGTCGGAAAGGCTATTGGCGTATCTCGAAAAGTCCAATATTACACAAAGCCCTATACCTATTGGT